>NZ_AZXX01000029.1:0-590 GCF_000512995.1 Lachnoanaerobaculum sp. MSX33
AATAAAGCTGATAATTTTCAGCAAAATCGTGATGAATATTAATAAAAGATTTGATAAAATATAAGTATCAAGGCAGTATTATTAAAATATAATTTACATTATATAGCCTTGTCGGTTGTTGTAATAAAGAGGTCAATGCTATAAAGTATGTTGGCGGATTTATACAATTAAGCTTTAGCTTTGAGCCGGGTGGCCGAATAAAACTGAAAGTATGTGGATTTTACTGCTAAAAAGAGTTTAATGAAGGGGTAGGAAGATGAAAACGAAGGATAGTAAAATAGTGATAAGACCGGGTAAAAAATATCTGATTGCAATATTTTTGTATATATACATTACTATTATGATGATTTGGGTTTTATGTAAAGTAGGCTCATCAGAAATTCTGGAGACGAAGTGGGCGGGTGTGTTGCCGTTGCTATTATTAAGTTCAAGTCTCGGAATATATTTTTTAGTATTTGTTTTATTTACAAAAACAGAAGTAAGCGATAAAAAGATATTAATAAATCAGTTTCCGTTTAAAAGAAGTGAGTATTTATGGAGTGAGATAAGCAATGCAAAGATTATAGGTGAAGCCTCTGAATATCCATGTG
>NZ_AZXX01000030.1:0-1283 GCF_000512995.1 Lachnoanaerobaculum sp. MSX33
GCGCTTTCTCTTATATAGATATGTTACAGTTTGGCTTCCGCTTACAAATGTTCCTGTTGCGTTACCCGGTACTGTATCTATCTCATAGTCTGAGTATATCTCAGGGGTTGTCGTATACGGTAATCCCAGCTTTCTGCTTCCGTCAAGTACTGTCTGTGTGCTTAAGTCGCTGTTATCATATACTGATTTGTGGTGTACGGTTACATCTCCCGCATCAGCTCTTCTATATACATAGGTTACTGTCTGTGGTCCCGGTGTGAATGTTCCTGTTGCGTTAGACGGTACACTCACTAATGTGAAGTTCGGTATTGTCTTTGATGTAGTTGTGTATGGAAGTCCGAGCTTTCCTGTTCCGCTTTGTGTATCAGGAATATCTATCTCATTTCCGTCCTCATCTACATAAACGCTTGTCACATCTCCGGCAGGCATTCTTCTATATTCATAGATTACTGTCTGTGGTGTATTTGTATATGTTCCGTTCTTATTAGCAGGTTGTGCTACCAACTCATAGTTAGGGATGTTCTTCTCTGTTGTTGTGTAAGGAAGGCCGAGCTTTCCGGCTCCTCCCATTACATCATCTGTATCCAGAGGTGTACCTGTTCCCTGTTCTACATGGTGAACCAATACATTTCCCGCATTATTTCTTCTATAAAGGTACGTTACAGCCTGGTTTCCTGTAGTATAGTTTCCGTTCTTATTTGTCGGTTGGACTACCAATGTAAAGTTAGGAATACTATGCTCAGTAGTTGTATACGGCAATCCGATCTTTCCGGTTCCACTCATTGTGGTATCCGGTACAAGCGGTGTTGTTGTTCCGTCAATATAGTGATGTACAACTACATCTCCTGCGTCATTTCTCTTATACTCATATGTTACCACTGTTGTTCCTGTTGCCGGATATATTCCTGTGTGGTCTGCAGGTGTAGCATTTACTACTGTATAGTTTGCTATATTTGCAGGGCTTGTTGTATATGGCAATCCTGCATTTCCTGCACCGTTTATATTCTCATCAGGAGCCAGAGAGTTTGTTGTTCCCATCTCGTAATGATGTACTAAAACATTTCCCGCATCTTTTCTCTTGTAGTAGTAGTTGACAGTCTGTGTTCCGCTTGTAAATGTTCCGTTTGCTGCAGGACTTACAGAAACAAAATCATAATCATTGATGTTCTTTTGTACTGTAGTAAAGGCTGTTCCAAGCTTTCCTGTTCCGTTCAAAGTCTCCTGAGTATCAAGCACCGCATTTGTGCCCTGCTCAAGATAATTTACCACTACATTTCCGGCAT
>NZ_AZXX01000031.1:0-7175 GCF_000512995.1 Lachnoanaerobaculum sp. MSX33
CAGGAGCCGGAACAGAAAAAAAGCTGGTTTTCAAAAATTTTTGGTGGTAGATAGGAAACAAAAGGACATTTTTTTCGTCACTACAAGTAGGAAAGGCGGTGTGATACAATGAAGAAAATTGCTCTTATTTTATGTTTGGTATTAGTGGCGTCTTTTGTATTAAGTGGGTGTAACAACAGTGATAGTATCATTACTCTCGAAGATAGAGAAGTTGGAAAAATAGAAATACAATCAGGAAATACGGGAGAAACGGTAGAGGTCACCGAAGAAGAAGTAATTTCGCAAATTGCTGATATACTGTCATTAGAATTTGAAAAAGGTGAGAAAAGTAACGACAGTACAGGGTGGAGTTATTCAGTAAGGTGGTATGATACAGAAGGGAAACAGATAGACACTGTTGTAATAATGAATGATGGAACTATTGAGAAAGACGGATATTTTTGGAAAACATCTAAGGACAACATAGAACTATCTGTATTTGATGAATTAGTAACGAAGCATTCCTCCGAGCTGCCACTTGAATGGGACAAAATTCCTATGGTGATGGTGGATGGTAAACTCTACTACGATACGGGGAAAGAGAGTACCGTAAGTGCCCGTTGTGGAGTAATGGATGGGGAAATTACTTCGACGGTTGACGGTTCTGAGATACCGACAAAAGATAACCAATCCAATTTCGGGACGGGCTTTGAATATCAATACGGAGCCGACAATACCATAGAGATTTTTATGAACGAAAAATGGATTGTTTTTGAGCAAAGAGAAGGAACTGGAAATCAAGTCCGATTTGGTGATCGGATGGTAGATGCGGATGGTCTTTCGGAAGAAACGCTTGAATGGCTCGATTGGTATCTTAAAATTTTGTATAATAGGAATTGAAGTTAAATTAGATGCTAAAAATTTGTAATTAAGAAGGAGGGATTCGTCATGTTGGTATTCCAAATGCGTAATGTAGATAAAACATCTACTGTTTTGAAACAGACTAAAAACAGTGATTACGCAGATAAATAAATACGTTAGATTAATTCCTACCAGTGACTAATCTTATGACTTTTTAAACAGATAACTAAAATTACAAACAAATCGTTTAACTTCTGTATTTGTTTATAGATGTAATCACTTCAGGAGAGATTACATGAACAAAAATATAAAATATTCTCAAAACTTTTTAACGAGTGAAAAAGTACTCAACCAAATAATAAAACAATTGAATTTAAAAGAAACCGATACCGTTTACGAAATTGGAACAGGTAAAGGGCATTTAACGACGAAACTGGCTAAAATAAGTAAACAGGTAACGTCTATTGAATTAGACAGTCATCTATTCAACTTATCGTCAGAAAAATTAAAACTGAATACTCGTGTCACTTTAATTCACCAAGATATTCTACAGTTTCAATTCCCTAACAAACAGAGGTATAAAATTGTTGGGAATATTCCTTACCATTTAAGCACACAAATTATTAAAAAAGTGGTTTTTGAAAGCCGTGCGTCTGACATCTATCTGATTGTTGAAGAAGGATTCTACAAGCGTACCTTGGATATTCACCGAACACTAGGGTTGCTCTTGCACACTCAAGTCTCGATTCAGCAATTGCTTAAGCTGCCAGCGGAATGCTTTTATCCTAAACCAAAAGTAAACAGTGTCTTAATAAAACTTACCCGCCATACCACAGATGTTCCAGATAAATATTGGAAGCTATATACGTACTTTGTTTCAAAATGGGTCAATCGAGAATA
This sequence comes from Lachnoanaerobaculum sp. MSX33, assembly GCF_000512995.1. Lineage (NCBI taxonomy): Bacteria > Bacillati > Bacillota > Clostridia > Lachnospirales > Lachnospiraceae > Lachnoanaerobaculum > Lachnoanaerobaculum sp. MSX33. The sequence continues at coordinate 1,741 of NZ_AZXX01000031.1, forward strand.
TCGTCAACTGTTTACTAAAAATCAGCTTCATCAAGCAATGAAACACGCCAAAGTAAACAATTTAAGTACCATTACTTATGAGCAAGTATTGTCTATTTTTAATAGTTATCTATTATTTAACGGGAGGAAATAATTCTATGAGTCGCTTTTTTAAATTTGGAAAGTTACACGTTACTAAAGGGAATGGAGATAAATTATTAGATATACTACTGACAGCTTCCAAGAAGCTAAAGAGGTCCCTAGCGCCTACGGGGAATTTGTATCGATAAGGGGTACAAATTCCCACTAAGCGCTCGGGACCCCTTGTAGGAAAATGTCCTAAGTGTGGCAACAATATTGTATTAAAAAAATCGTTTTATGGTTGTTCAAATTATCCTGAATGTAAGTTTACTTTATAATAGTTTGCCGGAAGAACAACAGTTAGCTATAAGTGCTGTGCCGCCAGATTTGCTTGAAGAAAGCGGTCTTGTAAAAACAGAGGACGCAGAGGTTTCTGCACAGGAAGATGAATTGTGTGGCTATCCTCTTGCACCAGAAGAAGTAGAGTGACAACAGAAGTTCTTGGAGACAGTTGTGAGGCTGCCTCTTTTAGCCCCCGGCAGGGCGCAAAAGCACTTTCATACTGCCAGCCCCGAAGGGGCGGCGGTGTGAAAGTGCTTTTGTTACTTTCTCACAAGAAAGTAACAAAGAGGTTGTGGACTGCGGCCAGTTATGGTAAAATAGGAGTAGTAGGATATAGGCTTTTGCAGGAAAGGGACGGGTGATTTTATAGGCACAACCATTTCGGGAATGACGGGCCGGGGAAGTATCCGGCACAACAACAGGAGCTTTTCAGCGGCGAATGTAGACCGAAGCAGGTCGGGGCAGAATGTCACCTTTTGCAACGAGGATTTGAAAAAGGTGTACCACGAACTTTTCGATGAAGCCCTGGCCGCCTACAATGCCAAAAAGAAAAAGACCAGGGACAAGATACCAGACTACTATGAGCATATCCGGCAGAGCAAGCAGGAGAAGCTATTTCACGAGGCTATCTTTCAGATCGGCAACTTGACGGACTGCGGGTGCGGCTCCCCTGGAGGGGAACGGGCGGCGGCAGCTCTCAAAGAATTTGCAGAGTCCTTCCAGGAGCGCAATCCTCATCTGCGGGTGTTCAATATGGTGCTGCACATGGACGAGGCCACGCCCCACCTCCATGTGGACTTCGTGCCGGTGGCAACGGAGCAGAGCCGGGGCCTCTCAACGAGGGTATCAATGAAACAAGCGTTAAAGCAGCAAGGATTTGAGGGGCTTGGCCGGAAGCAGACGGAATGGAAAGCCTGGATGGAACGGGAGAAAGAAGCCCTAACGGAAATCGCCCAGGCGCACGAGTTTGAGATCATCAGCCTGGGCGGTGGCCGCCCTCATATGGAGCTGCCAGAGTACAGGGCAGCGGCCCAGCGGCTTGAAGCTGTCCAGGAACAGGTGATAGCGGCAGAGCAGGAGATCGCGGCCTTGGAAAAGCAGAGAAAGGCCCTGCAAGGGAATGTGAAGCTGCTGAAAGCGGTGGAGAAGGTCAAGCCCGATCTGGACGCGATACAACCAGAAAAGACGCTGACAGGGGCCGTCAAGGGTGTGACGGTGGAGCAGGTGAAGGAGCTGAAGGCGGCGGTGATCCGGGGTGCGGCGGCAGAGCAGAAGGTGCGGGAGCTGAAGGTAGAAAACCAACAGCTTCAGCAGAAAATCCCCTCGATGAAAGAAAAGCTGAAGGAGGCCCAGGAGCGGAAGCGGCTTGAAAATGAAAACCGGCAGCTCAAAGTGCAGGTCGAATACCTGGAAAAAGATTTGAGCTGGGAGCGTGGGATTTCGGCGCGGCTCCAGGAAGGGATCGGGGCGGTGCTGGACTTTCTGGATCAGCACTTGCCGGAGCAGTTCCGGCCCCTGGTCGAAAAGGCGCGGGAGCTGCTACCTGTGCCAGAGGTGCAGCAGCCGGAAAGAGAGCAGGAACGGGGCCACACCTGGGGCGGTATGGAGTTGTAAAAGAAGCCTGTCCGGGGGCCTTGCAAGAGCCGCCCGGACAGGCTATAATAACAGTAAAAATAGGGAATAAAATGTATTGATAATATATGCCCCCCTGTGGGTATAGGGGATAGCAGGGAGTTAGTGTGTCGTAAAATAGGGAATAAAATGTATTGATAATATATGCCCCCCCTATGGTCTTTAGGCCAGGATAAATAATAAAAATATTTTCTCTCGGACAGGGAGAAAGTCGGAGGGGGTTATGGGGGTGAGCGGCGGGGTGTGGGAATGTGGTAAACCTGAAAGGTTTTCCATCATTTCCATGCCCCAGAGCGAGGGGGAAAAGGGGGAGGTGACTTTCTCTTTAAGGCCCCGAAGGGGCCGCTCTTTGGCTCCCCCTTTTCCCCCTATGGGTTTGCAGAATGTACGAAAAGAGGTGTAAGGAATGGCGGATCAGCAAGTAGCACTGGAACGGCTGCGGGAACTTTACAGGGAAAAGAACGAGCATTTAGAGAAGTTTTTAGAGCCGGTGGAGCCGTATGAGTTTTATCGTGAGATCTTCCCGGAAGGATCTTTCGAGAGGAAGGGCCATTTTGAGGACAGGAAGGGAAACGGGATCGCGGTGACAGTGGCCAAAAGTGGGGTTGACAAGGCAACCGGGATTGCCCTGCAGATCGAGGGGGACGGTAAAGCGAAACGATGTACCGTCACTGACGAGCTGGACGAGCTGCGGGAGCTGCAAGACACCGATTTCACGATTATGTCCCCGATCTCCTATTTTGGACGGCGGCGGTGCGGCAAAAATGCCCGGTATCTCTATGCCCTGGTCTTTGACTTGGATGGGGTGGGTATGCCCCATCTCCGGGACACGCTGCACCAGATGAACAAGGATATTCTGCCCCAGGCAACCTTTGTTGTAAACAGCGGGACAGGGCTTCACCTGTATTATGTGCTGAAAGAGCCGGTGCCTATGTACCCGTACAACCAGAAATGCTTGAAAGAGCTGAAATATTCCCTCACCCGGCAGATTTGGAATAAGTTTACCTCCACCATCAAGGAGCCGCAAATGCAGGGGATTTTGCAGGGCTTTCGGGTGGTCGGCTCTGGCTCGAAGCTGGGGCGTGAGTACCCTGTGAGGGCGTTCCGGCTCGGCGGGCCGGTGGAGCTGGCGCGGCTGTTTGATTATATCCCGGACAGCAACGGGGAACAGCAGCGGCTTGAGGGGCTTATGAGAAAGAGCCGACTGTCGCTGGCCGAGGCGAAAGAGAAGTACCCGGATTGGTATGAGCGGCGGATCATCAAGAAGGAGCGGCGGGGCCGCTGGACGGTCAAGCGTGACCTTTACGACTGGTGGCTGCACCGGATCGCCGATGAAATCCGGGTGGGCCATCGTTTCTATGGCATTATGACGCTGGCGATTTATGCGAAGAAATGCGGGATAGACGAGGACGAGCTGCGCCGGGACGCTTTCGCGTTGCTTCGGCCCTACGATGATATGAGCGTGGAGGATATAAACCGCTTTACAAAAGATGATGTGGTGTGCGCCCTTGAGATGTTCAACGAGGACTATGTGACATTCCCCAGGGACGATATAGCGAAGCTCTCCGGCCTGACTATGCCTGTCAATAAGCGGAACTGGCGCAAACAGCCAGTACATTTGCAGGGCGCGAGAGCAATCCAGGAGATTAACGATAAGGCCAATGGTACGAATTGGAGAGAAGGGAATGGGCGGCCAAAAGGCAGCGGAACGGCCCAGGCGCGGGTTTATGAATGGCGGCAGCAGCACCCGGAGGGACGCAAGGCCGACTGTCACCGGGAAACTGGCCTTGATCCGAAAACCGTCCGTAAGTGGTGGGATTGCCCGCCGCCAGCGGTGCGCTTTGAAAATGGGCATATAACGGTGCGGGTGTCCCCTTCCCAGGAGTTGAGCGATTGGCTCCTGGACGCGCTACACGATGGGGGCCAGGAATAAGGCCCAGAAAGGCCCCTGTTACGCTTTAGAAGCCGTTTTCAGCCCTCCGAGGGTAAAATACCGGCCCCCTCTCTACTGCGCCCAGAAAGCCGCATAAATCAAGGCTTTTTTGCCCTCTAAATGCGAACATACCAGGGTAGAAGTTTAAGGGCCAGTGCTTGGGTAAACGGCCAGGAATATATATTGACATTGTAAATAAAAAGTTATACAATGGATATAATAAGAGTGAAAGGAGTTGCTACCTATGGCAAATACAAATATTAACATTCGTATGGACGCAGACTTGAAGCGGCAGTTTGAGGCGTTCTGTGCTGATATGGGAATGACGATGACAACGGCGTTCAATGTTTTTGCGCGTAAGGCTGTGAGGGAGTATAGAATACCCTTTGAAATCAGCGGTGATGTACCGAACGCTGAAACCGTCGAAGCAATCAAGGAAGTAAAGAGAATGAAGGCCGATCCGAGCCTTGGCAAGACCTATTCCAATGTCGATCAGATGATGGAGGAGCTGCTTGCCGATGTATAACATAAGACCAACCACAAAGTTTCAGAAGGATTTGAAGCGCGTGAAAAAGCGCGGCTTTGATATTCCTTTGCTGACCGATATTATTAAAAAACTGGCTGCGGGGGAGCCGTTGCCGGAGAAAAACAGGGATCACCAACTTTCCGGGGACTATGCGGGGTGTCGTGAGTGCCACATTACGCCGGATTGGTTGCTGATCTACGAAGTGGACGGGGACGAGCTGATTTTATATCTCACCCGGACGGGATCGCATAGCGATTTATTTTAGGGGAAGGAGGAAAGGTCTATGAGCTGGGATAAAGAGAGGATCGCGCAGTTGCAGCTCCCCGATCTGGCAGACGATGATCCGCACCCTCGGCTGCTCCTGGAAGGGGACGGCATACACGCAGGGCAGGGTTTTACCGCCTTGTTTCCTGATGGCTGGCACGAGATTACCCTTGAAGTAGCCTGGGAGCCAACAGGCCCCGGCTGCTGGTACATATCTACGCCTGGGTTTGAGGGCGTGTGTCCTGTGGGCCTGTTCGTGAAGGTATGAAAACAATCCGGCAGATAGCGGACGAGATAGGGGTATCAAAGACAGCAGTAAATAAGCAAATCGCAAACCTGGGTTTGCGATCAGGTTTACGAAAAAACGGAAACCAGTTTGCGATTGATGAACACCAGGAAGCCTTGATAAAACAGGCTTTTTCTGAAAAATCGCAAACCGAAATCGAAAACCAATCGCAAACTAAAACGCAAACCGAAAACCACGAAGTTGGCGATTTAGTTTGCGTTTTACAGGCAACTATCGACACGCTGCAAGGGCAGCTTGAAGTAAAAGACCGGCAGATTGCAAAGCTGACTGAGGCCCTGGTAGCCGCCCAGCAGACAGCGGCAGCGGCCCAGGCACTCCACGCGGGAACAATGAAGCAACAGCTTCTTTCCGGGGAGAGTGGAGCGGATCAG
>NZ_AZXX01000032.1:0-670 GCF_000512995.1 Lachnoanaerobaculum sp. MSX33
ATCTATTACTATCTCACCACTTCCGTCATTTCCTATACGACCTGTAGGTGTGATAGATCCGATAGTACCGAATACATTTGGATCCTGGCTGAAGAATGCTGTATATGTTGCATGATTTGTAAGTGTGCTGCTTCCCTGCATGAAGGCTCCGTTTGGATCCTTCCAACCGTTAAACAAGTAGTTTGCTACAGGTGTAGCTGTCGGTAACTGTGCTGTCGGCAATAATGCTGACGGTAATGCTGCTACCTGGCTCCATGTATAATCATATGGTACATGAAGTGTTGCAGGAGCTGATATTGAACCGTTGCTTCCTGCCGCAAAGTTGATATCAAACCACTTACTTGGGTCTTCTACAAACTTGGCATATACAGTTAAAGGTGTAGGATCTGTTGTTCTAAAGAAGTCCGTATCTCCTACAGGCTGTGTACATGCCGCATCCTTATACCATCCGTCAAACATATAGTAACGGTTAGGTGTTACACTTGGTACATAGTTTAATGCCTTTATCTTGCTGAACTTATATGCTCTTGCATCTCCCGCACTTGTTCCGTCACTTAATAAGATGCTGTTTGCTGTTGTTGCCCCTACACTACCGTTATTATATGGTGCAGATGCTACCGCAAAGTTGATACTTGTCCACTTTGATGCATCTCTACTTAACATCCAGTCT
>NZ_AZXX01000033.1:0-537 GCF_000512995.1 Lachnoanaerobaculum sp. MSX33
CTTCAAGAAAGAAGGAACTTCATGTTGCCGGACATACTTATGTGAATGGTCAAGTTTTGACATTGACTGACGGTGGAAAGACAATAGAACTCAGACAGGAAATCAAACCTTCTGATGACGATCAGTATATTGCGGTACAGTATACTGCATACAACCCTAGTGCAACAGATACCATAGATTTTATGGTCGGTAATGAGACAGATACTATGCTTCCTTCTCAGGATGATGTTCCTATTTTCACTACAAGACATGGTGCAGGAGAGAAATTTGAAGGACTTCATTTCCAAAGTCATACATCTTCAACCTATCCATTAACCGTTTTTGATGTATATTCATCAGGAAACGGAGCCGGAATGGTAAAGAGAGATTCAAATGACCCTAGTGAAAACCGTGTTTGGGGTATGAGATATATACAGACAGGAAGTCATTATCATACAGATTGGGTATTCTCACAGGGATTCCCGGGAATGGTAAATGCCGGTGATAGTGCTGCGGCATTTTCAGCATACTTTAACTTAAAGCCAAGGGAGCAAAAAA
>NZ_AZXX01000034.1:0-1342 GCF_000512995.1 Lachnoanaerobaculum sp. MSX33
TATCAATAGTATAATTTAGAATGTTTTAAGGTCTTCATACGCCCATAATTCATTCCATGGCAGTTTTGCATATACCTTATCTATATCACTCTTTGTATAAAAATAATCTACCCAAAATATATCTTCAGGAAACACACTAAAGTATCTATGTAAAAATTCAAGCATCATAATTTCTCTATATGCTATATCCTCAAAAATCAAAAAACATGTTGATACCTTACCCAAAATCGGAACATAACTATCTAATGCCTCTTTTGAGTCCTCGTAAAAATATATTATTGCACTATCATTTCTAAACTCATCATGTATATATTTTGGCCTATCCCACACCTCTCTCCAATGATCATTTACAAAGCTAACGCTCCATACATTACTTTCTTTATCTTTAGATTTATCACTAGCATAAAATTCCATTTCAACAAATATGTCAATTATTGCATCTAAATCTCTTTCCGTTACATATTCGTCTTTTCTAAATATAGCAGCAGAAATTCCCATTATTTTATTAACCTCACTAAATCTTCTGAGTTCTTATTCTAAAACTTTTTTACAGGTTTGTATTTTGTCTTATTTTTTACTTCCCTAATCCTCTGCCTGCATTCTTTGACTTAGCTTGCTTAAGGAATACCTTCCTTATAGATTTTAAAATATTTATGTAAAAACTACAGTATTATTAACTCTATTACTCACTATAATTCCGTTATATAACACCAAGGTATTTTGTCTGCCAACCAAACTTTTTCATTTCCGTGATAAAATACCACTCCGTCATTATATGCTCTCTTAGAATCAATTTCCAATATACATGGACTCTTGTCACGCCTAAGACCTACTTTTTTTGCCGTATCTATATCGGCTGACAGGTGTACATATTGTCTGCTCATAGGTAAAAGACCGTTCTTTTTTATACTCTCAATAAATCTCCTTGCAGTACCATGATATAATTTATCAGGTGGAATCTTCTCTTCCTTTACTATATGCATCGGTATGGAATGCCCGTACATAGCTCTTATTTTTCCTGCATTTATTTCATGTCTTTTCTTTTCAGACTTGTCAATCATAACAGCCAAATCGTTTCTTGTTATATTTCCAAACTTACCTTCTGTATTCAGCGCATTCAAAAGCTGCTCTATACTTACCCAGCCTTCTTCATCCATTTCAAGTTCATACTCCCAAGGTGCATGTCGAAGTGCATATGAAACTTCCTTACTTAATTCTTCAAATTTCATCGTATTCCCCTTCTTCTATCATCTCATCTATAGCTTCTCTAAACCAATCTATAAGTTTATCAACTTTTTAGTAAAGAAGAGCTGTTAGATATAAAACAGCTCCTCTTAAAAAA
>NZ_AZXX01000035.1:0-1865 GCF_000512995.1 Lachnoanaerobaculum sp. MSX33
TACATAATTGGGTATGACAGAACAGGACAAGACACAAAGTTTATATATGATTACGGGAATGGAGAAAGTAAAGAAATATCAGATAGTGCAATTAGCTTATTTGAATTATTTAAAGACAAGTATAAAGATTGGTCATAAGGAGAAGCTTATGGTTAGAATAAAGAGTAGATTAAAGTTTAGGTGGATTTCTTGCCTTATTTTCCTTAGTATCATTGGTATATGGAAATCATATACCTAAAGGTCATGACAAAACAACATAATTTACAAAGTTTATCTATGATTATGTAAATGGGGAAGAAAAAGTAATGACAGACTATGGGAAAATAGACCTTGGTGATTTATTTGGTTAAAATACAAGGGGGATTAATTTGGATAAAAAAGTGATAACAGTAAGATTATTTATTCTTTTTGGAATAATATTTACTTTAGTATGTATTGGTATTTATTCTATATGTAAATATAGAGTCCACCTAAAAAATATAATGAAGATGCGTAATAAAGATTCCATAGAATTTTTTTATGATGGATTAATAAAATATGAATTGCAACAAGCGACAGAAGCTAAATTGGAGTATGTTGATAATGATGGAAGTGTGTTTTATTTTGACAATGAAACTACGTTAGTTGATAAGTGCGAAGAAGTATCAGACAAATATATAAAGGGAGAGATAAAGACACTGGGGCAATTCAAACTGAAAGAGGGAGAAAATACAGCTAGGAGGATAGAGATATTCAATGATAATATGTCTCATATAAAAGTATGGAATGAACCGGAGAAAAGATACAAGACAATCTCTGAGAGTGAAGGCTTGGAAGTGTTTCAGGAATTAAGAAATCTGGATGAATTATGTAGATATATGTATAAGAAAAGTGAGTTTAATGTACTGTACATTGATGAACTTAACATAATAGGGCATGATAGGACAGCACATTTTACAAAGTTTATCTATGACTACGGAAATGGAAAAGAAAAAGTAATAAAAGAATATGGGAAAATATCTTTTAGAAAATTATTTGAGGTATTTTAGTGTGAGTATTATCACTCGGGATATTATTTGAGAATTATCTTAAACAAACCTTGCCGGAGATGTAAATCTAAGCATTAACCTTCTTAAAGTCGGCAAAGACATGGAAATAATAAAGGATAGAGATCGATATGAAGAGTAATATTAAATTTCCGGGGTTATTTTTAGTATTATGTATATTAATAACAGGATGTATGGGCTCCTCATTTAACAAAAAAATAAATATTAATAATATAAAAAGTGATTTAAATGGATTTTATAAAAAATTTTCAACTGATTATTTAAATGAAGAGATAACAGTTGTTAATAAAGACATAATAGGCTGGGATGGGGAAGTAGTAAAATATATAGATGCAAATAATAAAGTGTCAAGATGTACTGTAATAATTTACGGAGAAGATGAAAAATCAACTTCAGAATATTATTTTATAGATGGTTATACATATGTAACAATATTAAAAGAATACTATACATATCCTATATATTATTCATATAACAGACCGATAGATATAATGTACAGAACATTTAACGAGGCAGTTATTTATGATGGCATGATTTATAAGCTTGTAAATGGAGAATTTATTAAAAAAAATATAGAAGATATAAAAATGCCTTATACATCATTACAGGAGATAAATGAAGCGATAGGTGAGTGAGATGAGAAAACTTATAGTAACAGCACTAATATTATGTGCAAGTGTTCTGCTTTCCTGTGGTTTAGTAAGTGAGGAGAAGTCTGTAGAACAAACTTATGCATTCGAAAAGAACCAATATGATAAGTTTGATAATAAGGTAGAAGGATTATCAGAATCAGATCTTGAAAAACTTAAGTGGTTAATG
>NZ_AZXX01000036.1:0-34383 GCF_000512995.1 Lachnoanaerobaculum sp. MSX33
TTAAACGTTGTTTTTACTGAAATCTCATCAATTATTTTATAAATAATCAAGTTATTTTCAGGGTTGTGTGTACTGTTTAATCTTAAATTATCAAGGTTCGTTTGCTTCGCTGTTTGAAACAGCTTAGCTATTATATCAAGTTCGTTTCATCTTGTCAACAACTTTTTAAGTCATTTTGAAAAGTTTTTCCGAACTTTCTTTGCTCTTTTTGAGCAACTTTGATATAATATCAAACTTTCTAAATCATGTCAATAGTATTTTCTATTGTTTTTAGAAATATTTATTTTTGTTTTTCCGTCTTTTTAGGACAGTGGTATCATTCTACACCTTACACACTGTCCTGTCAACCTCTGTTTTCTATTTTTTCCAAAATTTTATAAGCAAAACAAATATATCCTATTTATAAAAATCTTATACCCTCAGTGACCACTCTCTGCAGTCAATGGTTCTTGTTATAAAGTCTTCGTAAAAATCAGGCTCATGACAAATCAGCAGTATACTTCCCTTATATGCCTTCAGAGCTCTTTTTAACTCATCCTTTGCATCCACATCCAGGTGGTTTGTAGGCTCATCCAGAAAAAGAATATTTGTAGGCCTGTTAATAAGCTTACAAAGTCTCACCTTTGCCTGCTCTCCACCCGAGAGTACTCTAAAAAGACTCTCTATATGTTTTGTAGTAAGACCGCATTTTGCAAGTGCGGATCTTACCTCGTACTGACTGTATCCGGGAAATTCACTCCACAGCTCTTCAATACAGGTGTTTTTTGACTTATTGTCGCTTTCCTGCTCAAAATAACCTATCTCAAGGTAGTCTCCCAGAACGGTTTTTCCTGACAGCGCCGGTGTAAGACCAAGTATACTCTTTAAAAGAGTGGACTTTCCTATACCGTTTGCACCGAACATTGCTATCTTTTCTCCTCTTTCCATCCTTACATTTATAGGTTTTGAGAGTGGTGTGTCATAACCTATTACAAGATCTGAAGTCTCAAAAATAGTCTTACCCGGTGTTCTGGCCTCTTTAAAATTAAACTCCGGTTTCGGTTTTTCCGCCGCAAGTTCTATGATATCCATCTTGTCAAGCTTTTTTTGTCTGCTCATTGCCATATTTCTTGTGGCAACTCTCGCCTTGTTTCTGGCAACAAAATCCGCAAGTTCTTCTCTTTCCTTTTGCTGACGATTATATGCCGCTTCAAGCTGTTTTTTCTTTACCTCGTAAACCTCAAGGAATTTATTATAATCTCCTACATATCTGTTGAGTTCCTGATTTTCCATATGATATATAATATTTACCACAGAATTAAGGAACGGTATATCATGAGAAATAAGTACAAATGCGTTCTCATAATCCTGCAAATATCTTTTCAGCCACTCAATATGCTCGACATCCAGATAGTTTGTAGGCTCATCTAAAAGTAAAATATCCGGTTTTTGTAAAAGAAGCTTTGCTAAAAGAATTTTAGTTCTTTGTCCTCCACTAAGCTCCGTTACATCTCTTTCAAGTCCGATATCTGTAAGTCCCAGTGCATTTGCCACATCTTCGACCTTGGCATCTATAGTATAGAAATCATGTGCCATCAAAAGTTCCTGAATAGTACCAAGCTCTTCCATAAGCTCATCCATTACACTTTCATCAGCTGTAGTAAGCAAGTCACAGATCTCATTCATCCTTTTTTCCATATCAAAAAGATGATCATAGGCTCCCTTTAATGCATCTCTTATACTGGTTCCCTCTTCCAATACAGAATGCTGATCCAAATATCCTATCTGCACATTTTTCGCCCATTCTATTTTGCCCTCATCAGGCATCAGCTTCCCTGTAACTACACTCATGAATGTAGACTTACCCTCTCCGTTGGCACCAACAAGTCCTATATGCTCACCTTTTAGCATTCTGAAGGAAACATTGTCAAAAATAGCTCTATCACCAAAACCGTGGCTCAAATTTTCCACATTCAAAATACTCATTATACATCTTTTCCTTTTGCTTTAATATTTTTTTCTATACTCTTTCTTGCAATCATCATCTGATGTCCGCAGCCTACACATTTCAGTCTCAAATCCTGACCGACCCTAAGCACTTCCCACTCATGAGAACCGCATGGATGTGGCTTTTTTAATGTAAGTATATCTCCTACATCTATTTGTATCATTTATTCAACTCTCTCACTAAAACAGGTAAGGCTTTTTCAAATTTCACTCCGTACCAATGATTATCATCGTCAATTGTCTTTGTTATAGCTTCCGATACAAATTCGGCAGCAATCTTTGCTGCCTCTCTAAAGCTCTTCCCATGCATCAATCCGCCTGTAAATGCCGCAGCATAGCAATCTCCTGTACCATGTGCATCTTTTTCTATTCTGTCAATATAAAAAATCTCAATACTTTCAGTATCGCCTTCAAATACCGCTATTCCCAGCTTACCTTCAATATTTCTTATACCTTTTAATATTATATTTTTTGCACCGAGATCCCTAAGCTTACATATAATGCTCATGATATATTCACCGCTTTGATTATCAAGTACTATCTCACTGCCTGTAAGTAAAGCGGCTTCAGTCATATTCGGAAGTACAATATCACTTGCACCTACAAGATTTCTCATTTCTTTTACAAAATCTTCATCAAATCCGGTATACAATTTTCCGTTGTCCGCCATAGCGGGATCAACTATTCTCATTCCGTCTTCTTTTAAAAGATTGTTAAACAAATCAATTACGATCTCAATCTGTCTCTTACTTCCGAGATAACCCGTATATATTGCATCAAAGTTTATACCTTCTTTTTTCCAATGCTCCATAATCTTAGGCAAATCCTCTGTCAGATCTCTGAAAGTAAATCCGCTAAAACCGCCTGTATGGGTGGAAAGTATTGCAGACGGCATTATAGCCGTCTCCACTCCGCAAGCTGAAAGTATCGGTAATGCCACTGTTGTGGAACACTGTCCGAAACATGAAATATCCTGTACCGTTAACACTTTTTTATTCATAAACCCACCTCAACAAATATATTTTTATTTACTGAATTTTTCTATTTCTTCAAGTGCAATTTCAATTAACTGCTGCTTTTCTTCAGGCTTTAATCTGTAAACCGTCTCTTTGTCTCTCCAATTTTTTATTACTTCCTCAACGCTTGGACGCTCCTCATCCTCATCATATACATCAGGGTCTGAAAGATTTGCAATACTTTCACGCAAAATCAAAAGTTCAAAATGATAACTTTTTGTCTTTTTATTATTGGGAAAGGTTTCATTGAGCCTGTCCTGTTCCCAGCTCTTTTGCTCTTCGCCGAAAGGATAGAGTTTTTTATAATATCTATCCATCTTCTTCTTTTTCTGCTTTGCCGTTTCAAAACTGAACCAATCTGCTATTCCCATGTTTTTACCTTGAGTACTTTTCTTCTATTTCACTGATAATATCAATTCTGTTTTGATGTCTGCCGCCTTCAAACTCAGTCTCAAAGAAACTGTCAACAATCATCTTAGCCATTTCAGAGCCGACCACTCTCGCACCGAATGCAATAATCTGAGCATTATTGTGAAGTGCCGCCATCTTTGCGGAATAAGGTTCTGAACAAACTGCCGCCCTGATTCCCGGTACCTTGTTTGCAGCCAATGATATTCCGATACCTGTACCGCAAATAAGTACTCCCTTATCCACTTCTCCCGAAACTATAGCCTCCGCAACATCTCTTCCCGGTACAGGATAGTCACATCTCTCCCCCGCCTTTGCTCCAAAATCAACAACTTCAAAGCCTGCCGCTGTCAAATGCTCTGTAATAATATCCTTCAGCTCAACTGCCGTATGGTCATTTCCTATTCCGATTCTCATATTTCCTCCTTATATTTACAAGAGTTCCTTATAAACATCTCTCTTTTGTATTCCTCTATCTTTTGCCACTGCCTTCATTGCCTCTTTTTTGTCCATGCCCTCGGCTATATATTTTTCATAATGCTCTCTGATACTGATTTCTTCAAAGGACTTTTGTCTCTCTTCCCTCTTCTCCAAAAGGCTCTTTCCCTCTATCACCAGTACATATTCGCCTCTGATTGCAACCTTTTCAGACTCATAATCAGCTATTATATCCGTCAGTTTTCCTCTTAAAACCTCTTCATGCAACTTTGTAATTTCTCTTACTATGGCAATATTTCTATTCCCCATATACTCAAAGAGTTCCTTTAAGGTCTTTAGTAATCTATGTGGCGCTTCATATAAAATAAGAGTTCTGCTTTCCTGTGACAGTTCAGTCAGTATTTCCTTTTTCTCATTCTTATCCGCAGGCAAAAATCCTTCAAAAGCAAATCTTCTTGAACTTATACCGCTTATTGCAAGCGCAGAAACTACCGCACTGGCTCCCGGAACAACGGTAACCTCAAGCCCCTCTTTATATGCGATATCCACCAGCTCATAACCCGGGTCTGATATTGCAGGCATTCCTGCATCTGAAACAAAGGCAATATTCTTACCTTCTTTTACTTTTTCACAAAGCTCATATGCCTTATCTATTTTATTATATTCATGGTATGAGGTCAAATGTCCTTTTATTTCAAAATGATTCAAAAGCCTTATAGTATTTCTTGTATCTTCACAGGCAATAATATCTGCATTTTTCAATGTTTCTATCGCCCTCATACTGATATCGGAAAGATTTCCTATAGGTGTAGCCACCAGATATATTTTACCTGCCATATATTCTAAGCACCTCATCCGTATATACATTTTTATCCTTATAAACTGCCAAGGGCGGCTCCACATCCAGCCATACACCCGAGCCCTTTACCCCCTCTATTAAAACAAGATTTGCCTTACTTTCCATATATGGGTGTACAAATCTCATTCTCTTGGGTTCTATTCTGTTTTTCTTTAATGCCGCAAATATTTCGGAAAGCCTACTTGGCCTGTGTATCATAAAAAACTTACCGTTTTCTTTTAACAGCTTGCCTGCAATCTCCACCACTTTATCAAGATCTGTTAGAAGCTCATGCCTTGCTATTGCAAGCGGTAAATCGGGATTTTTTATAGCTGTTGTATCCTTCATATATGGCGGATTCACGCTGACGGTATCCACACTTCCATGCTTTATATATTTTAAAGCATTGGCAATATCATCATTTATAATATCAATTTTTTCTTCCAGAGCATTGTACTTTACACTCCTATTTGCCATATCGGCAATATCTTCCTGTATTTCAATACCTGTTATTTTTTTTGCCTGAGTTTTCGCACTCAAAAGCACCGGTACAATGCCGCTTCCTGTACAGAGGTCCACAGCATAACCGCCTCTTTTTACTTTAACAAAATTTGCCAAAAGCACCGCATCTATACCGAAGCAAAATTTATCCGGATTTTGTATAAGGAAGAGGTCATTGCATTGCAAATCATCAAGCCTCTCTCCCGATTCTTCCCTTATCAATTCATCTTTCATGATTTTAAGCTTGTATCCTTATCTCTTTTAAAGAATACTCTTCAATTTCCTTTGCATCCTCTGATTTTGTAACAAGCACCTTTACAGTCTGCCTTAGTACACTGGTTGAAACTATCACACCGGTCTCACCTGCAGGTGTGGAAACCGTAACACCTTCTCTTGGCATCTTTTTGTTTAAATACTCATATGTATCGGATTCGTTTTTCAAACAACACATCAATCTTCCACATACACCGCTGATTTTTGCAGGATTCAAAGACAGGCTTTGTTCCTTTGCCATCTTTATTGACACAGGCACAAAGTCGGACAGATAACTGTGACAGCAAAGCGCTCTTCCACATGAACCCATGCCTCCTACCATCTTGGTTTCATCTCTTACTCCTACCTGTCTGAGTTCTATTCTTACTCTGAAAATAGATGCAAGTATCTTTACCAGCTCTCTGAAGTCAACTCTGCATTCTGCAGTAAAATAAAACAAAACCTTTGCTTTATCAAATGTATACTCTGCAGAAATAAGCTTCATGGGCAAGCCGAGCTCTATTATTTTTGACTTGCAAATATCATAAGCCTCTTTTTCCTTCTTGTAATTTTCCTCACAGGTACAAATATCCTCCGGACTTGCTTTTCTTATTATCTTCTTTAGCGGATTATCATAAGCTTCACTTAATTCTCTGGCTCCCAATATGACTCTGCCGCATTCAATACCTCTGTCCGTCTCCACTATTACTCTGTCATTTACATCTATATCAATATCATCAGGATCATAGTAGCAGATGTTACCCACATCTCTAAACCTAACGCCTATTACTCTCATCTTTTTCTCCTATTTTCTAAGGCCAATAAAAAGCAATTCCATCACCGTATCTCCGCTTACATTGGAGTTTAGCCTAGTCTCCATTTCATCTATTAAATCTATTATACTGTTAATCTTTTTAAGTGAATATTCTCTGGAAAGCCTTAGTATAATGCCTTCCTCCCTTATAAATACAAGGTTATCCGTCTTCTTTGTAAGCTTTAAGATACATATATCTCTATACCAGAGTCTTAGAAAATTTATAAAATCCTTAAATCCTCCGGTTCTTTTTTTCAATTCCTCTATAAATAAAAGTATATCATTTATAGATGCTTCTGAAATCTTTTTCAAAAACTCTACATTTTGATTATACATACCGGCAAAATCCTCAGATTCAGCCATTGCTTTTGCAATACCGGGTACACCGTTTGAATACGAAGCTACCACAGTAGCTAAATCTTCACTTGTACCCTTTTCAACAAGCCAATTCTTTATTCTGTCATTACTTACCACACTTAACAAAAGCTTTATACATCTACTCCTTATTGTTTCAAGAAGCAAACTCATATTTCTTACCAAAAGTAAGATAACTACATACTCCGGCGGCTCTTCTATAGTCTTTAACAGTGCATTCTGCGCCCCCACAGTCATCTTATCCGCCTCGTCTATTATATATATCTTTACTTTTCCATGATAAGGTCTGATTGAAACATCATTAACTATATTTTCTCGAATCCTGTCGATTCCGATACTTTCTTTGCCCTCGGCATCCATATAAAAAAAGTCGGGGTATGCATCCGCCAAAAACTGCCTGCACGCAGGACACTCTCCACATCCTGTATGCTTCTCACATATAAGTTCCATAGCAAACTCTCTTGCAATTTTAGACTTTCCTATCCCCTTGTCCCCTGCAAGGATATATGCATGTGATATCGACTTTTTTATTATTGACTCCCTTAGATGATGCCTTATCTTTTCATTTCCAAGAATAAAATCACTCATCCTGTATCTTTATTCCCATATCTTTTTTTATTTCAAGTATGCACTTATTTAAATCTTCATTGACATATTTTTTTGTAATTCCGGCAGCTTCAAGTCTCATAGGTGAGAAATCCTCCTCATCCGCCAAAAATCTTCTGCAAAGCTCGGCATACTGTGGCTCTGATTGCACCATCTCTCTGTTTATGGCTCTCTGCAGTCTGATGCCGTCACTGAGCTCTATAAATATAGGTACAACATTTTCCGCACCATAGTACTCTTTTATTTTTTTATAAGAATCCAGAGTTCCTATTATAAGATAATTTTTACTTTCAAGATGCAATGATCCGTCATCAATAGTTGCATAAATCCACGGACCTTTAACTGTATTATAGGTCCTCATCTCTATAAGCTTACCCTGTTTTCTATATTCTTCTATAACGGATTCCTCTACAAAATGGTAATCAACACCATTTTCTTCCCCGTCCCTTATAGGTCTTGTAGTATATGTTATAAGTCTCTTTGTTCTCGGGCACTCCTTGTACAATCTTTTAAAGATAGTATCTTTTCCGGATGCACTCTTGCCCATTACATAATAAATTTTTCCCATTTTACTTATGGGTCCAGTCCATAGACCCTTTTTCCTCTTTTAATATATTCTTGCAACAACTCAAAACCGGCTCGATCTATTATATCCCCCTTCTTTATAACCGGCACACCAGGCGGATATATATATATGTTTTTTTTCGCAATCTTATTTAGATATTTTTCATCAAGATTTGATGTAGACTCATGTTCTATATAAACGAAATTTTTATCAATATCACTTAAGGCCCTATAAAGCCTGTCAAAATCATCTTCGCCGTCACAAACCGTACTGTAAGCCAGTACAAAACCCGGTCTGCTCATCTCAGTTTCAATATTGTAGGATTCTCTGAGTATATTTGCCAATGTAACCCCGTCAATATTATCGGAGTAAATTACAAGTTTTGTAAAGTCATATCCAAGTCCTGTATTTTCCTCCCATAAATGAATACTTTTACAGCTTGAAACTTTTTCTCTGAAGCCTTTCAGACTCTTTAAATACTGAGATACATATGCATAACTTTCACTCATATACCTTATACAGGCATCAATACCTGACATAAAAACATATGAAGGCGAGCTGGTTTCAAATATATGGAGTGACTCTTCCAAGCATTTTTCATAAATAAGCTTTGACTTTAAATGACAAAGTGCCGTTTGAGTAAGTGAAGGCAAAGTTTTATGCAGACTTTGTACCACAATATCCGCTCCCAAACTTACTGCCGATGAAGGAAACTCCATATCATATGCATTTATCAAATCGGCATATTTTTCTGTTGTTTTTTCTATATAAGTAAGGTGGGCACCATGTGCTTCATCCACTATAACCGGGATATTATATTCATGCAAAGTTTTTGCAATCACTTGTATATCGGATACAACTCCCTCATATGTAGGTGAAGTAAACAGTGCTGCCACTATATTTTTTTCCTTATTTGCTTCTAAAAGCGCTTTCACACTCTTTGCATCGCATTCTTTTGCAATGCCTAAATCATTATACCCTATATTCACATATATTGGTATCAAATCTAACAATTCAACGGCATTATATACACTAAAGTGTGCATTATCCGCTACTATTATATATGATTTTTTATTTTTATAATCACCTGTACATGCACAGGCTCTTATACTTGCAAGTATACCACAGCTTGAACCATTTATTAAGTAGTATGTTTTATTAGTTTTATATATATTTTTTGTAAACTCCATAGAGTCTTTTATAATTCCTGTGGCATCATGTAAATTATCGGTGCCCTCTACCTCCGTCAAGTCCATACCGTAGATGTCTGTCATCATCTCTTCTATTTCTTTGGGCACTCTTCTTTTATGCCCCGGCATATGCATAGGCAATATACCGGAGCTGACATATTCTTTTAATTTATATGCTAAAAAATTTTTATTCATTATCTGTATCTTTTCTTGCTACGTAGTTTTTCCAAGCCTTCAAAGCTAAAAGTACAGCCGCTACTATACATATAATGTCTATCACTATAGCCGCAATCTGCCATCCCATCATACCTAAGTTCAGGTTTTCAGGTGCATATGCCCTACTGTTGACAGTTGTATACAATATATTATGTGATGCTTTTCTGAGTGCAATCACTGCTGTAGCGCTCTTATCCTTTACATAATTATAACCTGTATCAATTGCTGTTAGGCAGAAATCATTACCGTTTCTTATATATCTGTCGGCATTCATATAACCATATCCGCCGGCGCCGAAATAATCGGTAAGTACCATACCTCTAAAGCCCCACTCATCTCTTAGAATCTTATTGAGAACTTCATTTGAAGCGGCTGCAGGTGTTATTCCGTAGTGGTTGAATGAGCTCATAACTGCTTTGGCTTTTCCGTCTTTTACGCATATTTCAAAAGGACGAAGATATATCTCTCTTACAGTTTGCTCATCCGCCCAAGTCATGAGCTGATAGTTTCTGTTGGTCTCCTGATCATTTAGAGCAAAATGCTTAATATATGCATATACTCCATGTTCTTCGGCTCCCTTTACAGCCTCTGAAGCAATCTTTCCTGCAAGCAAAGGATCTTCCGAGAAATACTCAAAGTTTCTTCCTGCAAATGCACTTCTATGTGTATTCATAGCCGGTGCGTACCAGCCTGAAACTTCCATCTCATCCGCCATCTTTCCTATACTGTCTCCGAATGAATGTGCAAGGTCCGTATTGAAGGTGTTTGCAAGCATTATAGTTGCAGGAAGTCCTATTGAACCCTTCTTTGTAAAGTTATTGTTTATTGAAGAAGGTCCGTCACAGTCAACTGTCTGCACTTTACCTATTTTTCCTATTGTTGTGGTCTGATATCCTCCCAAAGCTACAAGTTTTGACATATCATCAAAACTCAGATTGTCCAGAAGACTATCCCATGCCTCATCATCATAGTCAAGTCCTCGAAGGTCTGCAAGTTTTATTTTATTATTTGCATTTGTCTTCGGCATCTCATCTGATTCAATATCAAATTTTTTGCCGTCATAATTACTGTTATTTAAGAATTCAGCCTTTTTATCTGCCGGAAGCACAAAATTTGTAGGTGCCTTTGTTGCTTCCTCAAGATTTGCAAATTTATCCTTTCTTGAAAGAACTGTAAAATCGCCTCTCATATCGTCAAGCTTGCTTGTAGCAACAATATCATCACTGCTTCTCTTATTTGTATCACCATAAACTATATCATCTTCAAGAGGGAATGTTCTTGTATCAAGTATATTATGAGAATCTTCCTGTAAGCTGATTTCATACACACCCTTTTCAAGTACATAAGCCTTTTTGATTTTTTCATCAAATGATGCCATATCTTCAACCGCAAAAGTAATCTTTACAGTCTCACTCTCACCCGGTTGTAAAAGCTTTGTTTTGGCAAAGCCTACAAGATTTGTACTTGCCTTTTCAATACCTCCGTTTGTATAAGGCGGATTAAAGTATAACTGTACAACATCTTTTCCTGCAACATTTCCCGTATTTGTCACCAAGACATCGATACTTATCTTGCCGTTATTTGCAACTATCTCTCCCATTTCCTTTGTGAAGTTGGTATAAGAGAGTCCGTAACCGAACGGATACTGTACATATCCGGCATAATTTATAGCACCTTCTTTAGCTGCAGTCTCATAGAATCTGTATCCTACATAAATACCTTCAGTATAGTTTACAAAGCTCGGGTTGTATGATACTCCTCTGTCCTCTACGGCAAACTCATCCATGTTTGTATAACGGAAATCTCCGAAGTTATTATAGCTTGGTGTTTTTTTTAAGTCATATACAAATATATCGCTTGTCTTACCTGAAGGATTTACCTCTCCGTCAAGAATCTTGCCAAGGGCATTAAATCCTGTCTGTCCTGCTCCCGGGCACCAAACCACACTTGTTATATTCTCATATTCATTTACAAAACCAAGTTCCATAGGATTTGAAGCGTTTATGATTACAACAATGTTTTTAAACTTCTTATTTACCGCATCAAGCATTGCCGTTTCTCTGTTTGAAAGTTCCAAATAGCTCTTATCGGCATCCAGATCATCCTTTTGATCACTGTATCTGATACCCTTTGACCCGAAAGTACCTCCGTCCACAAATGTATCTTCAACACTTGGATCAAGGCTTCTCGGCAAATCTGCGCCCTCACCGCCTGATCTTGCAATAACGACTACCGCTTTATCGGAATAATTTCTTGCATTATCAAAAATATTTGCCTCGTTATATTGTTCAATTGAAGGCTCAGGTATGGTCCAATCCTGGCCCCACATTCCTACTGTAGGCCTTGTCTGCCTGAAATCCGTATAAAACTTTACAAGTTCCTCATTTACCTCAAATCCCGCATTCTGTAATCCTTCAATAAGTGATACCGTAGGGAATGAATCGTTAAGTCCTCCCGAACCTGTACCTCCGTATAGAGGATTGGTTGACGACCACCCGAAGAGATTGAGTTTTGACCCCTTTTGAAGCGGAAGTGTTGAGTCATTCTTTAAAAGTACAATACCCTCACTTGAAATTTCCTCACCTAAAGACTTTGCCTCATTTAAAGACTGTTCGGTTATAACTCCCCTTCCTGTAGCAAGTGTTATCATAGTCTTTAAAGGACCGTTTATCATAAGATTGATACTTAAAAGTGTTCCCAGTCCGAAAACAAGCCATGAAGCCGATCTTGTAAGATTCTTACGTGCAGGCTTCTCCTTTCTTGTGATAAACATGACCACAAGGGCCGCCACAAAAAGTGTCACTATAGCCACAAGGTGTGGTGCTATAGATTTGATAACACTTATTACATCCGCCATATTAACAGCTAACATAATACTCCTCCTATTTATTTTTTCTCCGGCATTACAATGTATTTCATTGTCGGATAGCTGATAACCACCTGAACAATGATATTTACCGCATTAGCCAGTGTAGGTACAAGACTTGCACCAACCCCTATATCCCTGAAAAATTTCTGTGAATATGCAGGCAGTGCCGCAGAAATAATGATCAATGCACAGGCAAGCATAATATATTTCGGTATGGCATCCTTAAATGCCGCATTAGACTTAAATACAAACTGTTTTTGAACAAAGAAATTTACAGTCTGAGCAAGTGCGGTAGCCACAAGGAAACTTAAAAAACCTGCCATTCCAAGGTTTTGCTCAATATTTTCCGCATAATTAAAAATCAAAAATTTAAACGGTATATGATGCCATCCAAAACCTGTAAATTTAGCCGTTCCGATCCACATAACTATAAAATTTACAATCGTCGCCACATTTGAGAGAATATTAAATTTAATAAACTCCCATAGATTCGGATGCGCTTCTATCCATTCTTTTACCACATTCATAACTACTCTCTATCTTCTCTCTGAAGAAACTTTTCCTTATATATCTTATTGGCCTTTCTGTTTTTGAAATACCCCTTTATAATACCTGTAAGCCCCTTAAAGAAATGTCCGTTTACCAACAGTAATATGGCATCCACCATTTCCATACTTACCTGTCCGTTACTCATCTTTCCGATAGCTCTAAAAGGCATATTAAACTGGAAAAGAGTATTAAGATCCGGTACTCCTGCTTCAAGCGACTTTTTCAGCCTTTTATCAAGCACCTTATAGGCATGTCTTGCAATAAAACTTTTTGCATAATACATTTGACATAATGCATCATTGATACCAAGTTCCCCGCTCCAGCGTCCGTCAGGTATTTCCCTTCCAAGCAAAGTTCTGTACTCTTCATCACTTACATTTTCTACATTTCCTTCAAAGTATGAAGGCAAATCATTCTTATTATACGGAAAAACTGTTGCATTACCTTCAACACTTACTTCAGACTTCAATCTGATATCTACACAACTGCTTCCGATATATATATCATATTCTCCACTCTCAATCTCAAAGGCATTTGTCGCTACATTATAAAACCTGAATGATTTATCATCAAATAAGATAGTAACTTTTTTCTTTTCACCCGGATTTAAATATACCTTTTCAAATCCCTTTAATTCAAACTTTGACCTGAATATATTCGATTCCTTCAATCCTATATAAAGCTGTGCAATCTCCTCACCTGCAAACTTACCCGTATTTTCAATATAAAAGCCCACCTTATCTCTGTCTGCTTCTATATCACTGTACTTAAACTCCGTATAGGAAAGTCCATATCCGAAAGGATACATTACAGGTACATTTGCTGTAGTAAAATATCTGTAGCCTACAAATATACTCTCTCTATATTCCGAAGTCCTCTCTTTTGAAGGATAATACCTTATATTCGGAACATCCACATACTTTTTTACAATACTTTCAGATAGCTTTCCGCTTGGACTGTACTCACCGTTTAGCAGTTCAAATACAGCACCCATACCTGCCTGACCGAAGAGATATCCGTGTAATATTCCCTTTAAATTATTTTCCCAAGGCATTTCAATACATGAGCCGGCACTGATTACACCGACTATATTATCATTGGCCTTTGAAAGCTTTTTAAGTAATGTTATCTGATTGTTTGGAATTCTAAGATGAGTTCTGTCAAGTCCTTCCGATTCACTCGCCTCATTAAGTCCGAAGAAATAAAGTACAATATCCGCCTGCTTTGCAAGCTCTATGGCCTCATTTACAAGGGACTCATCCTCTTTATCCGCTCTTGAATAACCATGCGACATACCGATTATATTTAAATCAAACTGTGATATAACTTTTTCCACAGTTTCGACATTGGTCGCATTTACATTTGTGATTCCTGCTCCCTCGTATATCGGATTAATATCCAAATCCTCAAGCTTTTCTTCGATATTGCCTATGGCAGCCTCAATCTTTTTCTCTTTTTCAGAGTCAAGATTAAACTTTTTTATAAGCTTTTGCACATCCTCAACTACGGTAGCATTAACCATAGAAGATCCCGCTCCCTGATATCTCGGATTAAAAGCAAAATCTCCGATAATCGCTATCTTTTTACTCTTATCAAGCGGCAAAATGTTTTCCTCATTCTTTAAAAGAACAATACTTTTTCTTGCAGCTTCTCTTGCAAGTGCATTATTATCTTCAAACATCTTTGCCTTATCATCAGGCTTTTTCTTATTCTTTGTGGACAATGTGATATCTATCAACTCATCCACTCTTGCATCAATATCGCTTTCACTTATCTTACCCGTTTTTAATGCCTCTAAAAGCTCTCTTGCACTGTCAAGTCCCGGAGCCGGCATTTCAAGGCTTGAACCGTTCTTTACGCCTAAAGCATGATCGTTTGAAGCTCCCCAGTCGGTAACCACCATACCGTCAAATCCGATATCTTTTCTTAGAATATCCATAAGAAGGTGCTCATTCTCATTGGCATATACCCCGTTGACCATATTGTAACTTGTCATTAAAGATTTCGGTTTGCCCTCTTTTATAGCTATTTCAAAGGCGGTGATATAGATTTCTCTAAGTGTTCTCTCATCAAGTACCGAGTCCATAGCCATTCTGCGAAGCTCCTGCGAATTTACAGCAAAGTGCTTTACACAGGCGGCTATTCCGTTACTTTGTATCCCCTTTATCATAGCAGCCGCAAGTTTTCCGCTAAGATACGGATCTTCAGAATAGTACTCAAAATTTCTTCCGCACAGCGGATTTCTCTTGATATTTATTCCGGGTCCTAAAAGTACATTTACATCCTCTGCCGCCGCTTCAAGTCCCAGCCCTTCTCCCACTTTTTCAAGAAGTCGTACATCCCAACTGTTTGCCAAAGTGGCCGCAGTCGGAAAACATGTTGCAGGTACGGAAGCATTCAATCCGAGATGGTCACCTTTTCCCGCCTGTTTTCTTACACCCGTAGGTCCGTCAGCATGGTGAAGAACGTCAACCCCTATAGAAGAAAACGACCTCGTATCCCAAGCATTTTTACCTGAAAGGTAGGCACACTTTTCCTCTAATGTCATTTTTTCAATAATATCTCTATGCTTCATTCTCCTCCTTATAGAAAACTAATTTACGCTCTTTCCACATCATGGTAAATTCAATAAATAAATTTACCTCAACACCCGTCTATATTATAGTATATATTAAAAAAGTTGTGTATATTTTCAAAATATTTTTATACAAAAACAGGGAGTCTTAAGACTCCCTGTAACTATTGTATGTTTGAAAAGCTAAAAAGGAAAATAGCTTAGCAACCAATTTAAACTTCCGGCTCTATAATACCGTATTTTCCGTCTTTTCTCTTATAGACTACGCACACCTCATCGCTGATTGCATTTCTGAAAACATAGAAATCATGTCCCAAAAGTTCCATCTGCAAACACGCCTCTTCAGGATCCATAGGCTTGATACTGAATCTCTTTGTCTTTACGATTTTTATCTCGTCTTCGTCGTCTCCATAGACAGCTTCATCGTTTATAAAGAAATCCGAGAATGACATTGCAGTCTGTTTTTTATCTATAAGCTTATTTTTAAACTTTTTAATCTGCTTTTCTATTATGTCTTGAACTTTATCTATGCTGACATACATATCTTGGCTGACTTCCTCGGCTCTTATAAGCCCCTGCTTTGTAGGAATGGTAACCTCGATCTTATGTGCTTCCTTTTGCACGCTTAATGTAATTCTTGCCTCTGTCTCAGCTGTAAAATACTTTTCTAATTTCTGAAGCTTCTCCTCTACCGCCTTCTTCAAACCATCAGTAATTTCAATATTTCTTCCAGTAATTGTATAACGCATATGTATAAGCTCCTTTTCTTTTTTTATTTGTCTATAGTATACCACTTTGTCAACAAAAATTCAATTTAAATTTATAATTGTATTGTCAATTTGATTAAATTTTTCAACTAATATGATTTTTATTAAATTTTTATCCAATTGTATTTTCCGAGCAAAATTGCACTTTTATATATTTTAGCTCATAAAATCTACAAATTTATCTCAAATGCAGTCTTTACTCTATGGGGATAAAATACTTAAATTGTGGATAACTTCGTTTATAACTTGAAAACAGCCTATTTAACAGCTTTCTAAAGCCTGTAAAACCCACTATTTTTGTGGATAAAAATGTGGATAATGTTGACAAGTCTTTTAAAACATAAAATTTATGCACTTTGCTGTTTCTTCTTAAATCTAAGAATTCAGACTTGACATCAAAATTATATACTACTTTTATTTAAAGTAATATTTTAACTGTTTTCAAGTAATCGTACAGCCCTTAATGACTCCTGCTCCACCTTACAATGATTTAAAAACATAAAATCCAATACCTCTGAATACTCTTTAAGATTTTCTCTGTTTTTCTCAATCATTCTGATATCTGATACATTAAGTTCCTTGTATATTCCCGCCTCATAAAATCTTTTCAATGTATTTACATCCATAAGGAGAGGCCTAAACGGTATACCTGTTTTCTCTTTTAAGTTTTCAAGTATCAAAAATCCGTAGATATCTATATCCCCTTCATGTAGATATTCACAATATTTATTATCTTTATATATTTTTTCAAGTAATTCTTTCTTTGATTTATTGTGATATCCTCCAAGATAGATATATACTGCTTCTTTCTTATTTTCATCATGGTATGTAGTCAGATTTTCCACTGTAATAACAGCTTTTGTAAGTACCTTTATATTTTTTATCCTTTTAAGTGAAGCATTGGAGAGAGCTATTCCATCCGGTAACTCGCTAGCATATATTGTAGAATTTTCAAAACTTATTATCACATCTCCCTTTATATATACATATGTAGGATTCTCATATAAATTATAATATTCAAGTATCTTATCCTTCTCTATAGGATCATCCGTATAATCAAATAATATACTCTCTATACAGGACTTAAATTCCTTTTGAAATCTCTTTGAATCTTTAAATACGGCAGTTGAGAAATTTCTGATGTAACTTTCCTGCTCTATCTTAAATACAGCTTCCAATATTGTAAGTACATATTTTAATCTTTTACCGTCATACTTTAAATCATATGGCAGCTTCCTATAATTTACAGCCAAATTCATCCAATCGGATATTATATTATTCAGCAGCCTATACTTACTGTCCGCAAATGAGGATAGAATTTGTTTTATATATTCACATTGCTCCGGAATACTTTTTCTGTTTAATCTCTTATAGCAATCCGATATTCTGTCAATATTTAATCTGACCTTGCTATACACTCCGGTAGATTCAAGTTTTGATATTATCACGTCTTCACTTATCAACTTTTCTATAGCTGCATTTATATCCTTATATGCATTATGATCATATCTGTCTACATATGCCGGATAATTCTTTTTTATATCTATTTGTATTGCACGCAAAGAAGAAGGCTCTTTTATATAGCCCTCTCTTCTTTCATACATATCCACTAAACTATTTAAAATATCCTTACCGTAATCCATCCTCCAACCTCTCACATTATCAATTATATGACTTATTGTTGTATTATATTTTAAACAAATTATAATAATATTGTTGTCGCACCCAATCTGACAGCAGAAAGGGGGTGTCTACATGATAGAAATCATATCTTTTCTTATCTCTGTAGCGGCAAATGTAGCCAGCTACTACATTTGTAAATGGTTAGACAGAGATCATAGCGACAACTAGCCTGAACGGATACTCAAACCGTATAATATGAGAAGAACCCCTAATAGCTGCAACTACTAGGGGTTCGTTTTGTATCTACATGAGATACCATATCTTTTCTTAGCTGTAATGAATTATAATCTATTTATAAACATAAAGTCAATAACAACTTATATCCTTACCGTAATCCATCTTCCAACCTCTCGAAGGCTCGTATTGCATTTCTGTTTCCGGATTTAACTATCGAGTAGGTAATATCACAATATGGTAAAATCGATGTAGCCTTCTCGGCTGTAGCTATAAGCACCAGTTGCAAATTCAACTTCTTAAACATGTTCATCATAGGCTCGATTCTGTCACTGGTCATATTGTTGAATGCCTCATCCAACAATATGAGCCTCATAGACTCTTCCTTACTTTGCTCATAAATTTGCAAAAGTGAAGAACATATTGCTACATAAAACGGTGCTTGATTTTCTCCACCGCTGCCCTCACCGCTTACCTTTGACAATGCAACTTCCTTCTCTGTCACTGAATTTTTTATAATAATATCGTAGTCCAGATAAGTCCTATAGTCCACATACATTCCCATACTCTTGGCCTTTGACTTTTGACCTGTGAGATTTTGTTTCGCATGCTCTTCCACATCTATCATTATTCTACTCATAAAGTCATCAATCTGACTTTCAAATACCTCGGACTTATTTACCTCAGCCATATATGCAAGCATATCATTTTCTCTGTCAATTTGCTGATTGTCCTTATCCATAATAATATCGTAGAAAAGTCCCAGTTCCTTATCTTTGCTCTTGTCAATTCCGAATCTATAGCTTTCCTCACCATATTCCAGATTTTCCATAACACGATTTATTTGCTTAAACTGCTGCCTTGCCCTTAAGATATCGTCCTTCATCCTAAAGAGCACTTCCTTGCGAAATCTGTCCTTACAGCGAATCTGAGCCTTTGCAAGTTCATTCTTATGTCTTTCCAGCTCAATATTTTGCAGAGTAAGGTATTCCTGCATGTACCGATTCGCCCCTTCCAAGCCTATAGCATAGTCACAAGTATATGTGGCGGTATATTTTTGTTGCAAAGGTATCAATTCCTGATTCAAGTAACTGTTTAGTGCTATATTATCATGTGCCATACGATTTGAAAAATTATATGCAATAGCAGAAGCTTTTTTTGACTTTCTTTCGTTCAAATATTTCTTTTCCACATCAAGTGCAAATTCCGAATATCCTTTTATGCTGTTTTCATATACAATTTTAAGCTCTTCCAAATTCTTTTTAAGCTCTTCTATAAGCAAATTTGATTTTCTTATATTATCAATTATATTTTTCTTTTTTGCCTTGGTATCTGTTATCTCATCTCTTATATCATTTACATTCTTTTTGCATTCCTTGACTCTGTCATACATTGCGAGCAATATTGGATTTTGCTTAAATTCTTCTATCTTCTTAGCTATATCCGCTATCTTTATTCCAAGCTCCTTAGCTTTTTTCCCCGATTCACAATACTTTTCAAGCTTACTAAAGCCCTCTCCGGCTCTAAACTTTGTATATCCGTTATATACCAAGTCAAAGTTTTTCTTTGCATCTTCAAGCTCTTTCAAGCTGTTTTGTATATCCAGAAGTTCTTTTTTTGCAGCTTTTAACTGCTTTTCAATGGCATCCACACCGATAAAATGTTCTCTTTTTGCCATTCTCTGTAAGCAAAAGCTTTGAAATCTAAGTCTGTCTTTGGTAACACTCTTTGAAAATTTCTCCAAATCATCTGAAGATTCACAACATATAACATCTTTCATCACAAATCTTGCATATGCCTTGGCATATATATTTTCAGATTCAATCTTATCTCCCAGATAAGAGTCTTTCTCAGTCTTATATTCTACATTTTTTATTTTTCTCGTATCTATAAGTCCTATACCGTTGACCTTATCTCCCAAAGAGATAAAAACTTTCTTTGCTAAAATATAATTATCAGGTTCTACAATGATATTAAATCTCTGTGTATTTAAGTAGCTCTCCACTGCATCCTGCCAACTCCTGTCTGTCATATATAAGAGCTCACACAAAAGTCTGGCATCCGCCTTCTTGCTCTGTTCACTCAAGGCCTCATTTATCTTGTTTCTGACAAATATTGCTTCTTTGGGATAACACATAACACCTGACTCAAGTGATTTTATTTTACTTGAAAGTCCGTTGCCTTCCTCATTTAACTTCGCTATATCAGTCCTTATTTTTGCATCATAGTTTTTTATCTGTTCTTCCATATCTGCAAAAATTTTGGCAATTCTTTTTATCTCTGCAATCTTTGTTTCTTCAAAGCAATTTTCATCTCTTATACAACTATCTATATCAAAAATAAATCCAAGCTTATTTAATTTATCCTTTAATTCAAATAAGTCTTTAGCCACATTATCAAACTTTGCCGCTTCTTCTGTAAGCCTTTTCTCTTCAACTTTATTATTTTTATTTTCACTCTCAAGAGAAAGCATCTCCTTATTTTCAGCATTGTTTTCAGCTGCCCTTTGTGCTTCATATAAAAATTCTGAGGCTTTTGATTCTCTGCCTGAAAGGTCTGTAAGTTTTTCCTCCATCAAAGATACACTTACTTCCCACTCTTCAATAAGATATTTTCTTTCATTTGTTTCTTCTATATTTCCTTGAAGATTTGCGTAGGCAACTAAAATCTCATTTATTTTCACCTTAACCAAGAGCTCTCTTGCACTCTTTATTTTTTCATTTATCTCTTTTAATAAAGCCTCTCTGTCAGATGCCTCCTGAAGTATCTCCTGTAGCCTTTCCAGCTCAATCATATCCTTTTGCAAAAAATCAATATTTACCTCAGGCTCCGGTAAAATATAGGTATAAATGAACTCTCTTATATCCTTTATATCCTCCAGACTTGTACCCATATGGAATACTTCATTAAATTTCTTTCCGATAGGAGAATCCGCCTCACCGATACCGAGCATACGACAGATCCTTCTTCTGGCATCAGCCTGATTTGAAGCCCTGTCCATCCCCTTATTATCAAGCTTAAAAGCTTCTCTTGAAGCAGGACTTTTTCCTTCTTTGCTCTTTGCAAAAAAAGGAATATCCAAAAGGCTGTATCCCGGCTTTGTAATATACCAATCCTGATATACTCCCCTCAAATCCTGCTTTGGAGTTTCCGATTCCACACGTGCAATTATTACAAATGTCTTTTTAATAGCCTCGTCCAAAAATTCAATGCCTATATAGGAAACTGTATGCCCCGGACGAAGATAGCTGTCCTCCGCTCTCTGTTTTTGGTGAACCGAGCCTAAAAGAGTTCTGCCGCTCTTTTTATTTCCGGCAGTATTAAAGTCCTTATTAGTGGTGAGACAATACCTGACTGCATCCATTATAGTTGTCTTTCCTACTGCATTTACGCCCAAAAGATATGTGATATTTTTAAAATCTATAATATCATCTTGAAAATTATGCCAATTTATCAGATGAAGTCTTGTCATTCTTATCATTCTTCATCCTCCTCTTCAGAATTTTCGTATTGAGAAAGCAACTTAACAGTTTCATCATATGCTTTTGAAATATCGGTATCAGGCATTGCAAGCATAACAGAAGGATAGATCTGTATTTTGGCATCCATATCAACTAATTTATCTGCTACCTGTACCAGATTATATCTTTTTATATTTCTGATAGAATCCTCTAAAAAAGCTCTGTCAAATTTTCTTGGCAAATTCAGCTTCTCATATTCATTTTTAATTTCCTCAACTGTAGCATAAATTCTGTCTTCATTTGTGGATAAACTTTCTCTCTTTTCCACATATAAGAGCCTGAAAATAAGCAAGATAATACTCTCATATTTCCTTAATGCAATTCTTCCGCTGCCATGATTATTTATAAGCTGAACAACTCTCAAATTTCTATGAATGACCAAAGTATATCCGATAGGCAAGAAAATCTGTCTGAAACTTTCTTCATGGTTTATAACATAGTAATACTTCTCTCTTGTAGTATCCACTGTTCCCATCAGAAAACAATTATTCAATAAATAATTAGCTATCTCTTCTTTTATATCTGTTGCCATTACCTTCTTTCCTCAACAATAAAATCTTTGAACCTCACACCGTTTGACTCCACCACATTATCTCTAAGCCTTATATCATACTCTCTTTCTGAAGTCTTGGAATAGGTATACAGACCTATAATTTTTATTAAAGTATCCGGGTTATTTTCAAATATCGAGCTTATTTGCACCGCATGATTTCCGTTTAGTATATCTCTTGCGAATCTGTTAACATTTTCAGATGTCAATGCATTTTTTATGTATTCCATCATCTTTCGATTTTTCTCATCTATAAGCTCTTGGTCCAGTTCCTCAATAATATCCATAAATTCAATAGCAGTAGGCTTTCGCTTTTTAACAGGCGTGGAAAGAGAGTTACAGTCAAAGAAGTTTTGTACAAATATCTGAAAAATATCGGATGCAATGCTGTCATCTTCTTCATATACATCCTCTTTAGTGTTTATCTGACTTGCGTAAAACTTAAGTATATTATTTATTTTACTCTTACTGCTTCCGTCAGACAGGAGCAAAAATTGTGCTCTTTGCACCGCCCTGGTTCTATATAAAATATGCCTGTCATCAATGGTTCGCATTATAGCTTCCATTTCCTCGATATCCATACGAAGCTTTTGTATAAGCTCTTTTATTTTTACACCTGCCTCATCCCTTTCAACACGCTCTGTATCCATATAATCAAGTACCAAAGCATCGAAAAGATTATCTTCACATCTGTCAAGACTCTCATACAAACTGCTTCTATAATAAAACAAATTATCATTTGTCTTAAATCTGTGATATGATCCCACAACTATCTTTTCTTCATATTTTTCAAAAAAATCCAATATTTCTTCAGGACTTTTTCCCAATGTCAGATCATTTATATGATCTTCAATAGATGCCGCCAATGTCCTGAGGGCTTGATTCAGATTGTCAAAATCCTCAGAAGCTTCTTTTAAGACTCCTTCATAAGGGCTGCCTTGTTCCGATATATGTTCAAACATGGAATATATTTTAAAAAGCTTTCCCTTATAAGTGATGATAGTGGGACTGATAATTTCCTGAAAGGATTTCAATATAGGCACCACCTTATAATGAATTGCCAGATTATCCTCATCCTCATATTCGCCCGGCTTTTCCAAAAGCCAGCCTGTATCTCTAAGTCTTCTTATAAAGCTTCCGGAAATAGTCCTCATATCTGCTATATTTCCGCTTGCATATTCCTGCTCTTCCATATCCGGTTCAACCTTCTCATCAAGTCCCAGGAGATATTCCTCCGCCATATCAAATATTGTACTTTTTTCTATAGCATACATAGGCATTCGCTTGCACTTTTCCCAAATAAGAGCAAGAATATCTACATATTTTCTTTTATTTGTGCCTGTCAGAGGTCTGAACAGATTTTCATCTACTTCATCAAATATATTCATACTATATTAATTCCAAATACTGTTCCACCGGTATACCACGATACTTATCTGCCTTATCTATATTTAATTCAATCATTTTCTTTACAACTTCCATTGAATGTGATGTTGCATCCGGAAGTGATTTTCCGTTCAATATATCTCCTACCAAAATAGCCGAGAATATATCTCCGGTTCCAGGAAAACGAACATCTATCTCATCATATTCAATTCTGAAGCTCGTCCCATTTTTACTGTCAAATCCGACACAGCATTTCTTATCATTAAAAGGTACGGAGGTAATAATCACAGAAGCATTATTTTCTTCGCTCAATTTCCTAAGTAATTGTTCTTCTTCTTCATTTGTAATCCCTCTGTCTTTATACTCCATTTCCGTAAGAAGGCAGGCTTCAGTGTAATTTGACTTTATAAGATCTGCAAATTTCAGTAATTTTCTACGACTTTCTATAGCATCTTTTGATATACCGTTATAAAGGTTTCCGTCATCTCCCATTATAGGATCCACAAATATAAAACTTCCTTTTTCTTTTTGATTGGCACAAAAATCCGCCAAAATACTTGCCTCTTCATCAGAAGCTATTATTGATTCAAATGTAAATCCAAGCTGCTCCCATACATTTACAGTATTTAGAATATAATCCTTAGTATCAAGAATTTCAAACTTACCGTAATCAAGAGTATTAGATACCAATGCTGTAGGAAGCGTAAATATCTCAAATCCCATATTTGAAAATATAGGCATCATAGCTGAAAGTGCCACTTTACCATATCCTGCCAAATCATTAATAAGAAGTATCTGTTTATTTTTGTTCATACCTGTGTCTCCATTTTTTAATAACTATGCTGATTATATCATATTTTTAATATTTAAAAACAGACCTTCCGCATCAGCGAAAGGCCTGTCTACAATCATAAAAGTATTTTAATTTTTATTATGGATGAATTACATCATAGTTAGCTACATCATAGTATCCGTCAGGATCCGCATCACTGCCGAACCACACATGTGCATATCCTCCATCAATAGAAACACCCATAGTCTTTAAATCAGACCACATTCCCTGCGTAGACATTACCTGATTATGTCCCGGAGAATTCTTCCAAAGATTGAGTGCTGTCTCAGGGCTTATCATACCACTGTATTTGGCAGAAATCTCATATCCGTTTCCCGTGTAATTGGTAATTTCTCTTGGCTTACTCCACATATCATACATATAATGATGATCGGATGTATACA
This sequence comes from Lachnoanaerobaculum sp. MSX33, assembly GCF_000512995.1. Lineage (NCBI taxonomy): Bacteria > Bacillati > Bacillota > Clostridia > Lachnospirales > Lachnospiraceae > Lachnoanaerobaculum > Lachnoanaerobaculum sp. MSX33. The sequence goes on from NZ_AZXX01000036.1 coordinate 24,516, forward strand.
CTACCGGTGTCCAGCTTCCATTTGCTGACCAGCTGTGAAGATTTCCCTTAATACCTCTGGAATCCACCTGATTCTCAGGTGTATAAGTGTTTGAATCACGTACATGCGCTCTTGCAACTTCTGTAAGAGATTTTGAGAATGACAACTTTGGTAATCCAAGACTTTCTCTATATGCATTGATCTTATAGTAAAGCTTTGCCTCTTTCTCAGTAAGTCCCATTGCCTTTAATGCTTCTATTACCTGAGTCTCCTGAGTAGAAACTGCAGGAGTTGTTGTATTTGGAATCGTTACCGTATTATTTCCGGTATTTCCTGAAGGTATCACCACAGTGTTGTTTCCTGAAGGAACGGTAACATTATTATTTACTGAAGGTGTTGTATTATTGTTGTTTCCTGCAGTATTGTTTGAAGCTGTTGTATTTCCTGTTGAACCTGCAGTTCCTACACCGCTACCCGATGAATAACCTGAACCGCTTCCGCTTGAGTCGCCACCTCTTCTTGAGCTTCCACCGGAGCCGCTTGAACCGCCGCCGCTTCTTCTGCTTCCGCCTGAACCGCCTGAGCCGCCGCTCCTTGAGCTTCCGCCACCCAAAGAGCTTCTCTTTGTTCCTGAGCCGCTTGTTTTACTTATATTAACTGTATTTCCTACTCCTTCCACCCATTTACCTGTGGCATCCACATAATAACCGTCCGGTGTAGAAGTATTTACAAGCATAGCTCCGTCAGCACCGAGATAATAATTTCCTATCCAACGGTTTTCAACCATATAGCCTATACCGTCAAAATAATACCATTTATCCTTAATAAGCTTCCATGCATTTGTAGGGTATGAACCGTCCGCCTCTTCATACCACCATCCCTTATCATTCCTCTTCCACTGTGCTTCATTTGCAGCCATAACAGGTATCACTAAAAAAGCTGAAACCGCCACTGCCGATACGGAACACATTAACCTTTTGAATAAATTCATAAACACCTCCAACATTATAAAGTGGCTTTAATACTATTATGTTATATATTAACATTTTTGTTTCTATATATTCAAGTATAATAAATTATTCCACTATATCTCTTTTGCAGGCATCTACCCTTACTTCACCGTCGGCAATAAAACTGATTTCATTTGCCTCGGCAGGAGTATAGATTCGTGAACTTAACACCTCTTTTCCACCGTTTACAAATATCTCTACGCTGAATCTGTCAAGTAATATACTTAGACTTAACTTTCCGGACTTGATATTCACATCTATCTTTCTCTCATCAACAGCATCCTTAATCAGCCCTGAAAATCTTCTTGAAAACTTTAATGTTTTCTTTTTAAAATTTATCTTTATAAAAGAATTGTATCTATGATTTGACGCCAAATATATAATACATTCCTTTGCATCAATCTTTTCAATATCCAAATCAAGTCTTGCAACTCTTGAATTTAACTCTGTATCTTGAAATTTATAATCCTTCTCCAAACAAAAGCTTGTTTTATACTCGTTTGTATAATGTTTTTCAAGCTCTTTTGCAGGCATTTGATAAATAATATCTTTCTTTAGTTCAAGCTCTCTTGGATAGGTCATCTGCCCACACCATTTTGCTCCGTCAGGGGTTAAATCATTTCCCCAATCATGCAACCATGCAACCGAAAGTGTTCTCTCATTAATACTCAGACTTTGAGGTGCGTAACAGTCAAACCCGAAATCCAAAGTTCTTGCATTATCAGTCGGTTCAAATCTATAATTTTTCTTGTAATAATCACCTATAAAATACAATACCTGATGTCCGTTAAAGTATTCTCTGCCCTTTGCCTGCATTTCCATTACCGAGACTACCAATATATACTTATCATTAAGTTTAAAGAAATCCGGACATTCCCACATCTTGCCGTAATCACCGTTGTTTTCAAAAAGAATATTCTTATATTCCCAGTCAATCAGATTATTTGAAGCAAAGAGCAATATACTGCCAAGTCCTCTTTCATTCTTTGCACTTACTACACAATAATATATGCCGTCTTCCTTCCAAATTTTAGGATCCCTAAAGTCTAGACCGCTAAATCCCTTCGGCAAATGTTCCACTCTTATGACAGACTCTTTAGATATACTCTTGTAATCCACACCGTCACCGATTTCTACAGCCTGTTCTTCTTTTCCGTCATTATGTACGGTATAAATAAGTATATGTTTATCTCCTTCACAAAGTGCCGTACCGGAGAAGCACTGTCCATTTATTTCATCATCCGGTGCCAATGCTACAGGTAATCTGTCCCAGTTTACAAAGTCTTTGCTCTTTGCATGTCCCCAGTGCATCGGACCCCATTTTATATCATATGGATTATATTGATAAAACAAATGATATTCACCGTCAAAGAACGAAAAACCGTTCGGATCATTCATCCATCCCATATCCGGAGTAAGATGATAAACCGGCCTTTCAATATCTTTTATTTTTGATTTGTTCTCTCTAAAATATTCATTTGCTTTTTCTTTGTTGTTCATTTTATTACCACTTGTCTTTCTAATTTGTAGTCATGCCCTGTCTGAATTCTATATCAAGTACCTTTGTCTTTCTGTCCACCTTCTCACCGTTTATAATGGCATGCAGACTGTCAACAGCAACCTTTGCCAATTTATCGATAGGCTGCACTATAGCACTTGGGCTCGGATATACCGTATTTAATATGAAGGTTCCGTCGTATGCAACCACTTTTAAATCCTGCGGCACTCTCTTTCCCATACTCAAAGCCTTTTTCATATATAATAAGGCATGGGTATCCGTTGCAAAAACACCGTCCACATTAGGATACATGCTGAAAGCTTCCTCTATATTTTCCTGAATGAATTTTTCTTCAAAATTATCCATCTTAGGTTTATACTCACGGCATATAAGTCCTGCTTTTTTTATTTCTTTTGCAAATGCCTTATGCCTCTTTATAAAAGGATAATTTTTTGTAGTTGCGTCGGTAAATTGCAAAACTTCCTTGCATCCGCTCTCTATCAACGCTTTTGCCGCAAGAATTCCACCCTTCTCATGATCTACAGTTACAATCAAAATATCATCATTGAGTTTCGGAGTATCAAATCCTACAATCGGTCCTTTTATCTTTTTATAACTGCTGTAATCCAAAGTATGTGTACCGGTTATTATTCCGTCCACCATATTTCTCTCAAGCATCTCAAGATAAGCCTCTTCATTTGTCGCTTCACCTATAGTATTGCAAAGCATTGTTTTATAGCCGTATTTTCTAAGCCTTTTTTCCACTTCACTGTAAAGTGTCGCATAATATGGGTTACCTATAGCCGGTGTGATTACCGCAACTATATTTGTCCTGTTTCTGAACAAATTTCTGGCAAGCTCATTCGGCTTATAATTTAACTCTTCAATTACTTCTTCAACTTTTTTTCTGGTTTTTTCGGAAACATATCCGCTGTCATTTATTACTCTGGAAACAGTACCCACTCCTACTCCGGCTTTTTTAGCAACCTCTTGTATACTCGACATATACCCCTCCGCCTAAATTACTACAGTTAATCTAACCTTTTATTCCTGTAGATGCAATACCTTCTACGTAGAATTTTTGCATAAATATATACATAAGTATCATAGGTATGGATGCCAAAGTAAGAACCGCCATAATAACACCGTAATGTATAGGGCTTACTCCTACAAATATCTGTACCGCAAGCTGTACCGTTCTCTTTTCTTCTCCTGTAGTTATAAGGAAAGGCCACATAAAGTCATTCCATCTTGATACGAAATCAAGTATAAGTACCGTTGCAAAAACAGTCTTTGAAATCGGCATAATTATTTTAAAATATGTTCTTATAGGCCCGCAACCGTCCACCTTGGCGGCTTCTATAAGCTCATCAGGAATTCCTATAAAATATGAATAGAACATGTAAATTGAAAAACAGTTCATCATAAAAGGAATTGTAAGTCCGAGCATTGTGTTCACCCAGTTTAACTGAGCCATTTCTATGTATAATGGTAAAATTATTGCCTCTACAGGCATTGACATGAGTGCTATTACAATGGTAAGGCTTATTCCTCTGAATCTGTATTTCATCTTAGCAAGTGCATAACCGAACATGGATCCTAAAAGCAAATCACCTATAAGTACAATGCCTATATAGATCAATGTATTTTTTAATATGGTAAATACTTTTATTCTTTGAAATACTTCTGCATAATTCGCCAAAGTAAAGTTCTTCGGAATAAATGTAGACAATGAGTTCAAATTTGAAAATATCTCAAGTTCAGGCTTAAACGATGAAGCAAGCATCCACAGAAGTGGAGATACAAATATAAGACCTACTATAATATTTCCAAGATAAAAAATAACATTGCCAAGCATTTTATTTATCTTCTTATTATTCATAATCCCTCCTAATTTGTCTTGCTTATCTTTTTAACTATAATTGACAATGCAACAACTATAATGAAGAATACTGTGGCTATACTGCAGGCATAACCGAAGTTTCCTTTCTGAAAGCCCTGTTCATAGATATAGAAAACCAGTGTTTTTGTTGCATTTCTCGGTCCGCCCTTTGTCATAATATACGGCTGGGTAAAGAGCTTCATAGCCTGTATCAGTGTTATCATAAGTACATACTTAATTGTATTTATAAGTCCCGGTATAGTCACATATATAAGTTTTGCAAACCAGTCTGCTCCGTCCACACTTGCGGCTTCATACTGCTCTGTAGGTATTGCATTTAATCCTGCAATAAAAATCATCATCTGATAACCTGCACCCTGCCATGCCGACATAAATATTATTGAATTCATGGCAGTCTTCGGATTATTTAAAAAATCAATAGGCTGCATACCTATACTCTTTAAAAAGGCATTTATAAGTCCTGTATTGGCATTGGAATTATAAAGAATTGTCCAAAGTACAGCGATAATTACCATTGAAGTTATCTGAGGACTGTAATAAAGTGTTCTAAATATAGCTACACCTTTTTTCTTACTTGATACCATCAGTGCAAGTACCAATGCCAATGTACACTGTACCGGCACAACTATCACCGTAAAATACACTGTGTTTTTCAATGCCACATAGAAATTCTCATCATGAAACAGCTTTACATAATTACCTATTGCATTGAATTTTATATTGTCCGGACGCACCACCTGATATGTGAAAAATGAGTAGTATATAGTATATATTATAGGAATTATCAAAAAGGCAACCAAAAGAATAATAGCCGGTGACGACATTATAAATCCTGCAAGATTGTCACTGTATTCTTTTTTGCCTTTCTTATTTACTCTTTGTAATGTAGCCATATTACATCCTTTCTACAAAAGGCCTGGCAATTTGCCAAGCCTTTCAAACCATACCGCTATTTAAAATTATTTCTTATAATACATCTCGTAATTTTCATCAAAGTTCTTAGCTACATTATCAAGCTCTTCCTTTGCATCCGCTCCTGCAAAGATATTTAACATAGCTGTTGAGAAATCAGTTGAAAGTACTGAGTATGAAGGTGTTCTAGGTCTTGAAACACCTGTGTTTTGTAACTGCCACTTCATAAGAGCTCTTGCACCGCTGTCCCAGCCTTCCATCTTATCATAAGATGATGTTCTTGATGCAGGCTTGGCAACCGCACTTGCATAAGATGCAATATTGTCACTGTTCATTGCCCACTGTAAGAACTTTCCTGCAGCATCAGGATTCTTTGAATCTCTTGTAATAGCTGCAGCCCAGTCACCTGTCGGTGATGCGGCCTTGCCGTCATCTGCTACAGGGAAATATGATACACCCCAGTTAAGGTTTGACTTCTCAAGATCTGCAATATTCCATGAACCGCCAAGTAATGTAGCAGCTTTTCCGTTAAGGAACTCATCCTTTACAGGATCAAGATTTGCATAACCGTTCTTTATAAACTCGTTTAAATACTCTGCTGTCTTTATACTTGCATCAGAGTTTACATATCCGTCAGCTTTTGAACCGTCTTCATTTACAAACTCGGCTCCGCCCTCTGTAAAGAACTGTCCGAGAGCATAGATGATTCCCTCGCCCTTATCCATGATTATATTTGTTCCTACATAATCATCTGTTGTAAGCTTCTTTGCATTGTCAAGGAACTGACTCCATGTCCATGCTTTCTTTATATCTGTGTCTGAAGGATATTCTATTCCGGCCTTATCAAGATAATCCTTATTGTAGAACAGTGCAACTGAAGACTCTGTAGGAGCTATTGCATAAAGCTTTCCGTCATATGTATCAGCCTGAACGGTACTTGGCATAAAGTCCTTTAAGTCGTCCGCAGTAAAGTAGCTGTCAAGGGGAACTGTGATTCCGTTTGCCGCATAGTATGAAACCATAGGTCCGTCTACATACAAAATATCAGGAAGATTTCCGGATGTGGTAGCTGTAGTAATCTTGTTCTCATATGCATATGAATCGGCTCTGTCGATAGCTTCTCTCTTAACCTGAATATCAGGATTTTCTTTGTTCCACTGATCGATCTTCTCTACCCACCATGCCTCGATAGCCGCCGTATCTGTAGGGCTCCAAATTGTTACATTGGTAACGCCGTCTGCACTCTTACTTTCTGCAGCCTGTGAGCTTCCATCACCTGCACTGCTTGAGTCTGCCTGCTTTGTTGTACCGGCACTGTTTCCGCAAGCCGCCAACATACCTCCAAGTGCCAAAACACCTAAAGTTCTCAAAACTTTTTTCATGAATATACCTCCTGAAATATTTACATAAAATACTATTTTTTTCCTGAAACTCATTTGTGGAACGCGTTCCATATCTTTAAATGTATTTTATCATATACAATAAAAATGTCAATATAATATTTCACAGTTATCTTTGTCTATTTTGCACTAAAATAAAAAGACTGATAACCTGTAGTCATCAGCCGTATATATCTATTGTAATTCCGATATTGATTTTTTAATACCTATTTTCTTTTTTAGAATCCCAGATTGTCATTTACCAAAATAACATGTATTCTTCCCTCGTGACGAGAGTATCTTGTTACCAAAAACTGGCAGCAGATAGTATCAGGTGATTTACAGTCTGAGCATTTTCCCGTAATCTTGCAAGGAGTCTTTATATCAAATCTCTGAGTATTTGCGGTAGCGGCAACATTTCTGGCACGCTTCATAGCACTGTCGATGTCTGAACATATCTTATTGATTCCCACTATAAACACAACCTTTTTCGGTCCCTGTGCGATACATGATACGCGGTTTGAGTTCCCGTCAATATTTACAAGCACTCCGTCATCTGTCATAGCATTGGCACTTGAAAGAAATATATCCGCATCATAAGCCGCCAAAAGAGCTTCTCTAGGTTCCATCTTGGCTCTGTCCATATAATTATAGTTGCCCTGCTCAAGTGCACAAATCAAACCGATTTCATGCGCACTCATACATCCGCCCATTGCAATCTTACTGTTTTCAGGAATAAGCTCAAGAGCAATCTTAAGTGCTTCTTCCTTATCCTTTGCATAATAACCTGTCATATTTCTGGATTTAAGACCCTTGATTACGGTATCTGCCAACACTTCATTTCTCTTTTTTAAGTTCTCGTTCATATATTCTCCTCTTAATTAATTTCAATCAATATATTTGAGCATTGATTTTTTCTACTTATCCAAGGTCCTTGCTCTCTCAAGTGCCTTATCTATATTCTCACAGAAGTTTTCTCTTCCCGCTTTTTCTATAAATCCTGCCTTTTCCATTACTTTCATCGGTTGCTCATTTACATGGGATAATATCAAAGTCATATTTCTTTTTTTGCAAATCCCAAGTAATTCTTCCAAAGCTTCAAGTCCTGAAATATCCATTGCCGGTACATTTCTCATACGAAGAACCAGTACATTTTTTTCGGCTTCATTTGATATATTAAGTAAATCTTTTGTAGCACCAAAAAATAATGCTCCAAAAATCTCATAGACTATTGTATTTTCAGGTACAGCCTTAAGGTCGGAATTCAGTGCATACTCATCCGAGTCTGATTTATCCACCCATTGGCGTACATTTGCAATATCGGACATACGCTTTAGGAAAAGAAATGCCGCAAGAATCATACCGAACTTTATAGCCATTACAAGGTCAAAAAGTACCGTTAAAAATAAAGTAATCAATAAAACCGCAATATCACTTTTAGGTGCCGTTTTTATTATATGTACCACATTTCTCCATCCGCTCATATTGTAGCCGACTATAATAAGAATTGCAGCCAGACAGCTCATAGGAATGAGTGATGCATATGGCATCAAGAATAACAATATCAACATAAGTGTAATTGCATGAATCATACCTGCAATCGGTGTTCTTCCACCGTTTTTAACATTTGCAGCGGTTCTTGCAATAGCTCCGGTAGCAGGTATTCCTCCAAAGAGCGCAGACATTATATTACCGACTCCCTGTCCTATAAGCTCTGCATTAGGACTGTGATGACTCTCTGTCATTGTATCTGAAACCACACAGGATAAAAGCGATTCTATAGCAGCCAATATTGCTATGGTAAATGCCGGTGAAACCATCAAGGAGATAAGCTCAGGTGATATATGAGGCACACTGAACTTTGGAAGTCCGGCTTTTATGGTATATAAATCCCCTATAGTTTTTACAGGGAGATTTCCGAACTTTACAATTAGAGTTGTAACTATAATTGCAATCAAAGATCCCGGAATCTTCTTAGACACCTTCGGCCAGAATATCTGAATAAGAAGCGCCAAAAGACCTATTAAAAAAGTTGCGATATTTAATGTGTGAAAATTCTTAAAAAGAGCAATCATCTTCTCCACAAATTCTGCCGGCACCGCTCCCATATCAAGTCCGAAAAAGTCTTTTATCTGTCCTGCCACTATACTTACAGCAATTCCGAAGGTGAATCCTACCGTAATAGTCTTCGGTATAAACTTTATCAAATCTCCAAGTCTAAAGATTCCCATAAGTATCAGCATAAATCCTGCCATTATGGTGGCAACTGTAAGTCCTGCCATTCCATACTGAGCCACTATACCATAGATTATTATAACAAATGCTGCTGTAGGTCCACCTATTTGTACTATACTTCCACCTAAAAATGAGATAAAAAATCCTGCAACCACTGCCGTATAAAGCCCCTGCTCGTGATTTACACCTGATGCAATCGCCAGCGCTATCGACAGCGGCATTGCAATAATTGCAACTATGATACCTGAAATCAAGTCCTTTACAAACTGCTCACCGCTGTATCCTTTTAATGCTTCAAAAATCTTGGGTCTTATATAACTTAAGTCCACATTTCCTCCCTTAAGTCCTAAAAAATTGAGTATTTACTCTTAGAACTATGTGATTTTATGATAGCACAGACAAAATATGGTGTACAATACTTATGTATACAAAAATTAAACATATTATAAGCTTGAAATTCTTATGTCAAAAATACATATATGTTTTAAATTATATATCTAATGTTCCATATTATTCCTTAGGATTGTACTTATATAATCCCCCTTATTCCTACTTATGCATGCTGTCGCATATGTCAAGGGTGATTTGGATGTAACTCCCTTATATTCAGGACTTTTTAAAACAGGCATACTATAGAATACATTCTTTTTATTCTCCAAATCTATAAACCACTTACCACCTATATATTTTCTGAAAGTCTCTCCAATATATACTGTCAAGTAATCAAGCGTTTTCTTATCTTTTATCAGCCCTTCGGCATCTTTATAATTAGCTAAGATCCATTTTTCCAGTTCATCCAATGACCCCATACTGTAGTCAAGTTTCAAGTTATTTTCTTTAGCAAATGTGTCTGTAAAATATTCCATTTTAAAAGGTATAAGAATTATCCACTCTTCAAAGTTTTCCCTAGTATAGCCCATATTTTTACTCTCCTCATTTCTATTTATCTGCG
>NZ_AZXX01000037.1:0-6735 GCF_000512995.1 Lachnoanaerobaculum sp. MSX33
CGCAGTGAACGGATTTGCCCAAAGGAAAAGAGCGGAAACCGCCAGTAAGCCCGCTTGACTTACTACCCTCTTTTTCTTCATCAAACCACCTCCTTGATTGTGTATCAACCGGAATATAAGGTCCTATACCATGCTCTACATGCATACTCCCATATCACTGTTTAATGTATCTGCATTAAATCAGTCTCTTTATATCCAGTTAAATTATTTATATATTTTCTCTATGCAAACAAAACAACTCGCAAAGATATGAAAAAATATCTTTGTAAGTAATTTTTGTATAAAGAAATTTATATCATGTTATTACTGTAAAAACCTAAATTATGTTTTTTATACTGTTTGTTCTTATAGATATTTCAGAAAATTTTTCTACAGTCCTTTTAAAATTTTTGCAAGTTACCGTCCTGTCAGTTATTTAATGCCAACACGGATATCTGACATAATATGTCCTATATAAGTTTATTCCACGCATATCTCACTCCACACTCTAATGCTTTAAGGTTACGTTAATATTATATTCATATAATATTATTATTTTAGTGTTTTGTCAAATAAGTCAAATCTTTAATTATCGTTTTGTTTTTATATCTTTTGCTGTAATACTTTTTTCAGTTTTTATAAATTAAACAGCATATTTGAATATATTTTTTTATTTTTTAGCTCTTATTTTTAGTGATTAAAACAGAAGCAAGATTGTTTGCAATGTATTATACATCTACTCAAATAGTCAAGCTATTGTACACATGTCTTTTATCCATATCCTTATTCATTAAGTCCTGTTCTTAATATTTTCGTCAGAAATAAAGTTTTAAAAAGGCACAACAAAAAACCGGCTCCGGGCAAAGCCCGAAACCGGCAATATTGTTTTATTCAAATTTATATGTAAATTATCTCTTTACATTGAATGCGTCCATACCCGGGTAGCAAGCACTCTCACCAAGCTCCTCTTCGATTCTAAGTAACTGATTGTACTTAGCAACTCTCTCAGATCTTGAAGGTGCACCTGTCTTAATCTGACATGTGTTAAGAGCTACAGCAAGGTCTGCTATAGTTGTATCCTCTGTCTCACCTGATCTGTGTGAAGAAATTGAAGTATATCCTGCCTTGTGAGCCATCTTTATAGCCTCAAGTGTCTCAGAAACTGAACCGATCTGATTGAGCTTTATAAGAATTGAGTTTGCACAACCGTTGTCGATACCCTTCTTAAGTCTCTCAGTATTTGTAACGAATAAGTCATCACCTACAAGCTGAACTTTTCCGCCAAGTTCCTTTGTAAGAAGCTTCCATCCTTCCCAATCTTCCTCATCAAGACCGTCCTCGATAGAGATGATAGGATACTTCTCAACAAGCTTCTTCCAATGCTCAACAAGCTCTGCAGATGTGAACTCTGTTCCTGCCTTTGGAAGCTTATACTTTCCGATTGTACCTGTCTTCCACTCACTTGATGCTGCATCCATAGCGATCATGAAATCAACGCCCGGCTTATATCCTGCCTTCTCAACAGCCTTAAGAATGAACTCGATAGCTTCCTCATCGCCACCTGTAAGGTTTGGAGCAAAACCACCCTCATCACCTACACTTGTAGCAAGTCCTTCAGCCTTTAAAAGTGCTGCAAGGTTGTGGAATACTTCCGCACACCATCTAAGAGCCTCTTTGAAGCTTGGAGCTCCTACAGGCATAATCATAAACTCCTGAACGTCTACGTTGTTTGATGCATGAGCACCACCGTTTAAGATGTTCATCATCGGTACAGGAAGTCTGTTTGCATTTACACCACCAAGGAATCTGTAAAGCGGAATATCAAGTGAAATAGCTGCCGCTCTTGCACAAGCTATTGATACTGCAAGGATTGCATTAGCACCGAGCTTTGACTTATCCTTTGTTCCGTCAGCCTCGATCATTGCCTTATCTACAGCATAGATATCTGATGCATCCATACCTTCAAGTACATCATTGATAGTTGTATTTATATTCTCAACAGCCTTTGAAACACCCTTTCCGAGGTAACGTGACTTGTCACCGTCTCTAAGCTCAAGCGCCTCAAACTCACCTGTAGATGCACCTGATGGAGCTGTTCCTCTTCCGATTGTTCCGTCTACAAGATAAACCTCAGCCTCAACTGTCGGATTTCCTCTTGAGTCAAGTATTTCTCTTCCGATAACCTTCTCAATTTCTAAATAGTTCATTGGTAAAAACCTCCTTTTGGTCTCATATATCGCTTAACCTATATGATAAAATTATAACTCTATGCGACGATAGTATAATAACATAAATCTCAAGATAACTCTATATAAAAATATATAATTTTGTTATACTGTTAAATATTAGATTATATTGTGCCGAGCAATCAGGTACAAAAATGTAAAATCCGATGATTACTTCACTATTTTAGATATATTAAGGGGAATTTATGCCTGACTATAAGTATAATGAACAAGTCGATATAGAGAATATAAAAAAGCTAAGGACAATGCTTTCAGAGCTGCCTGCATTTTTTAAAGACTTTTTTAGAGGAATCGAGCCTCGTACACAATCAAGAACTCAAATAGCCTATGCCTATGATATAAAAATATTTTTACAGTTTCTGCTTGAAGAGAATCCAAGTATAAAGAAATCATACAAAAGTGTGACCGAAATACCGATTTCAGTACTTGAAAGTCTTACTGTAACAGATATTGAAGAATATATGGAATATTTAAAATATCGTGACACGGACGGTAAGAAAATATCAAATAAAGAAAATGCCATAAAAAGAAAAATCTCAACATTAAAGAGCGTGTTCAAGTACTTTTACCGCACCGAAAAATTACGCGAAAATATAATGGAAAGAGTACAATTGCCAAAATTACACTCAAAGGAGATCATAAGACTTGATATTGACGAAGTTGCTATGATGATTGATGAAGCGGAAAGAGGAGAAGGACTCAGTGACAGACAAAGAGCATACCACGGAAAGACTAAAATACGTGATGTTGCACTGCTCTCCTTATTACTCGGTACCGGAATAAGAGTATCCGAATGTGTTGGACTTGATATATCCGATGTGGATTTTAAAAACAACGGAATTTTAATTCACAGGAAGGGCGGAAAGGAAGTTACTATATATTTCTCGGACGAGGTAAAAGAAGCATTGCAAAACTATTATGACGAAAGGGTTTTGATACTTGAAGAAAGCGGACATGAAGGTGCGTTTTTCTTATCAATGCAAAATAAAAGATTGTCTGTACGAAGTGTTGAAAACCTTGTAAAGAAATATGCCAAGATTATCAGTCCTTTAAAGAAAATAACTCCTCATAAGCTTCGTTCCACATATGGCACAAATCTGTATAAGGAAACAGGTGATATCTATCTGGTGGCTGATGTTCTCGGTCACAGTGATGTAAACACAACCAAAAAGCACTATGCGGCTATAGAAGATGACAGACGCAGAAGCGCCCGAAATGTGGTAAAACTGAGGGAGAAGTAATTTATTTCTCCCTCAATTTATTCAGGATTATCTGTCGACCTTATAGCTTACAAGTATAAAGCATCCCGGATGTACCTTATTGCTGTCCATTCCGTTCATCTCCATAATCTGTTCTATATACTCGTCATCAGATATACCTGTATTGTTATATTTTTCGGATATACTCTCAAGGCTGTCGCCATACTCGACTTTAACCGATGTGTATCTTATATTCTCCGTATCCATGCCGGCTCTTGTAGTATTCGTCCTGCCCAGTAAAAAACTTATTAAAAACAATGTAAAAATGAATGCTAAAAATACTTTTCTCATATTCTCCTCCAAACATTTGTTCTATGTAGTAAGTCTACAACAAGAACATATGTTTGTCAAGAGAAAAATCGAACATACGTTTCTACCTCATGCTCCTCTTCATTGCTTTTTCTATTTCCCTTTGCTGTGTCTTTTTGGCGAGGGTCTCTCTCTTATCATAGTTTTTCTTTCCCCTTGCCAAACCTATTTCAACCTTTACAAGGCTTCCCTTTAAATACACCTTTAAAGGTACTATGGTTAAGCCCTTTTCATTAAGCTTTGAATCAAGCTTTAATATCTCTTTCTTATGCATCAAGAGCTTTCTTACTCTCAAAGGATCTTTATTGAATATATTGCCCTTTTCATAAGGATTGATATGCATTCCCATGATGAAGACTTCACCGCGTTCGATTCTTATCCATGACTCCTTTATTGAAACATGCCCCATTCTTACAGACTTTACCTCCGTTCCGAACAGCTCAATACCTGTTTCATAGTTTTCCAGGATGAAATAATCAAAATATGCCTTTTTATTATTTGCTATTATCTTAATCCCCTCTGCCATCTCTCTCCTTTACAAGTTTAAAGTCAATTCTCTTTGCAAGTCTGTCTATATCATAGACTTTTACTCTTACCTTTTGACCTAAAACAAATTTCTTTTTTGTAATTTCTCCCACAAGTTCATATCCGGCTTCATTATAGACGAAGTAGTCACCTTCCAAGTCGGACATCTTTACAAATCCTTCCACAGTATTCTCAAGCTCTACAAATATACCGAAGCTTGTCACACCGCTTATAATGCCGTCAAATTCCTCACCCATATGCTCAAGCATATATTCGCATTTTTTATATTTTACAGTCTCTCTTTCGGCTTCCTCGGCTCTTCTTTCCATCTGTGATGATTGTAAAGCCACGCCGTCTAAAATAGCCCTGTAATGCTCTGTTCGTCTTTCGGAAAGTCCGTTTTTTATATTCTCTTTTATTATCCTATGTATCTGCAGATCCGGATACCTTCTTATAGGTGAAGTAAAATGGGTATAATACTTTGCAGCCAGACCGAAATGTCCTATACATGATGTATCATACCTGGCCTGCTTCATGCTTCTTAGTGCAATCCTTGATATAATGGCCTCGGCATCACTTCCTTCAATGCTTGCCAGAAGCTTTTGAAGTTCCTTCGGAGATACTTCATCATTTTTCCTTCTGAGTGTAAAGCCGAAGTTATTTATAAATATTGCCAGACTCTTTATCTTTTCGGGATCCGGATTTTCATGAACTCGATACAGGAAAGGCAAATCCTGCCAGAAAAAATCCTCCGCCACAGTCTCATTTGCGGCAAGCATGAAATCCTCTATCAGCTTTGTAGCGGAATTTCTCTCATACGGCTTAATGTCTACAGCCTTACCGTTTTTATCAAGTATAACTTTACTCTCAGGCAAATCAAAATCTATGGATCCACGTTTTGTTCTTGCACCTCTTAGAAGTTCGGACACCAGTTTGAAATTATTAAAAAGCTCTATATAGTCGCTGTACTTTTTCTTTGTCTCCTCATTTGAATCTGTAATAATTTCATTAACCGCAGTATATGTCATTCTTTCATTTACATTGATAACGCTCTCGCAGATATTATGCCCTATTACATTGCCCTTTTCATCTATCTCCATCAAACATGAGAGTGCAAGTCTGTCTTCACCCTGATTCAATGAACAAATTCCGTTACTCAGCTTTCTTGGAAGCATAGGAATTACTCTGTCCACCAGATATACACTTGTAGCTCTGTGCAATGCCTCTTTATCAAGTGCTGTGTTCTCTCTTACATAATGAGTAACGTCCGCTATATGAACTCCCAAATGCCATATATTACCGTTTTTTTCAAGTGTTATGGCATCAT
Source organism: Lachnoanaerobaculum sp. MSX33 (assembly GCF_000512995.1). Taxonomy (NCBI): domain Bacteria; kingdom Bacillati; phylum Bacillota; class Clostridia; order Lachnospirales; family Lachnospiraceae; genus Lachnoanaerobaculum; species Lachnoanaerobaculum sp. MSX33. The sequence continues at coordinate 5,646 of NZ_AZXX01000037.1, forward strand.
CCAAATCCTTGGCATCCTCACCGTCTATTGTAACGGTAATCATATCTCTGAAATCCTGTCTGCCCTTTATATCCTTTTCAAGAACCGTACTTGGGATTTTTTTCAATTCGTTTTCCACATCATCATTAAATTTTTCAGGAAGTCCGAAAGCTCTGACTATGGAAAGTATATCCACTCCTGCATCTGTGCTTTTACCGAGAATTTCAATGACCTTACCCTCAGGTTTTTTCTTATCACCGCCAAAGTCTGTGATCTCAACCACCACCTTATCTCCGGTCTTTGCCCCCTTATCTCTTGCGGCAGGAATATAAATATCTTTTAAAATCTTTGTGTCGTCAGGCAATACAAAACCGAATTTATTATTCTTCTTGTAATAGCCTACCATTTGAATATTGGCATGCTTTTCTATACCTATGATATGTCCTTCAGCTCTTTTTTCACCGCTTTCAACATCTATAACAACTTTTACCTGATCACCGTTCATGGCATTTGCTGTATAATCGGCAGGAATAAATATATCCGAATCTCTTCCTTCCACTCTTACAAAACCGAATCCCTTGGGATTTGCCATAAATTCACCGATTAAAAACTTATTCTCAGGCTTTTTGTACTTACCTCTTTTGCTTATTTCAAGTCTGCCTTCCAGCAGCAGCTCTTTCAAAACTTCATCAAGCTCAGGTCTTCTTTCTTTATCAATATTGAAAAAAACCGCCAGTTCTTTTGCCTTCATAGGCATGTACAGAGGACTTTCTATAAAGTCCATCACTATCTTTTTTCTTTTTTCTAAATTCTTATCCATATAAACCTTTATAAATAAAAAGCACTCTTTTGAGTGCTTTTTGTTATTTAACAATATTTAAAACTAATGATAAAATCAAAAATAATGCCGCAGCAACCTTTGTAAGCTTCTCAAGCAAGCCTTCAACTGAACGGCCTCTGTTCTTACCCCAATATGTATCGGCAATACCGCCTATTGAACCAAGTCCCTGCTCATTTCCTTCCTGAAATAATACTACTGCAGTCAGGAAAACGCATACTAAAATAAATATTATTGAAATAATCCTGTTTAACATTAACATATTTACACTCC
>NZ_AZXX01000038.1:0-14340 GCF_000512995.1 Lachnoanaerobaculum sp. MSX33
CTGCTTTCTCTTATATAGATATGTTACAGTTTGGCTTCCGCTTACATATGTTCCTGTTGCGTTAGACGGTACTGTATCTATCTCATAGTCTGAGTATGTCTCCGGCGTTGTTGTATATGGTAATCCAAGCTTTCTGCTTCCGTCAAGTACTGTCGGGGTGCTTAAGTCGCTGTTATCATATACTGATTTGTGGTATACGGTTACATCTCCCGCATCAGCTCTTCTATATACATAGGTTACTGTCTGTGGTCCCGGTGTGAATGTTCCTGTTGCGTTAGGCGGTACACTCACTAATGTGAAGTTCGGTATTGTCTTTGATGTAGTTGTGTATGGAAGGCCGAGCTTTCCTGTTCCGTTTTGGGTCTCAGGTATATCTATCTCATTTCCGTCCTCATCTACATATATAGTTGTCACATCTCCGGCAGGCATTCTTCTATATTCATAGATTACTGTCTGTGGTGTGTTTGTATATGTTCCGTTCTTATTTGCAGGTTGTGCTACCAACTCATAGTTAGGGATGTTCTTCTCTGTTGTTGTGTAGGCAAGTCCTAGCTTTCCGGCTCCTCCCATTACATCATCTGTATCCAGAGGTGTTCCTGTTCCCTGTTCTACATATTTTACAGTTATACTCTGAGCATCATTTCTTGTGTAAAGATATGTTACTTCTGTTGTTCCTGTAGCAGGATATGTTCCTGTATGTCCTGTCGGTGTCGCACTTACTACTGTAAAGTTTGTTACATTTACAGGACTTGTTGTATATGGAAGTCCTGACTTTCCTGCACCACTTAAGTTTTCATCAGGTGATACAGATGTTGTTGTTCCCGCCTCATAGTGATGTACTAATACATTTCCTGCATCATTTCTTCTATAGAAGTAAGTTACAGTCTGGTTTCCTGTAGTATAGGTTCCGTTCTTATTTGTCGGCTGGGCTACCAATGTAAAGTTCGGAATACTATGCTCTGTAGTTGTATATGGTAATCCAAGCTTTCCTGTTCCGTTCATTGTGGTATCAGGTACAAGCGGTGTTGTAGTTCCCTCTTCATAGTGGTGTACCACTACATCTCCTGCATTGTTTCTTACATACTCATATGTTACTACTGTTGTTCCTGTATTAGGATATGTTCCAGTATGATCTGTCGGGGTTGTGCTTACTACTGTGTAGTTTGCTACTGTTGCTGCATTTGTTGTATATGGTAAGCCTGCCTTGCCGGCACCGTTTAATGTCTCATCAGGGGCTACTGATGTTGTTGTGCCTTGCTCGTAGTGGTGTACCAATACATTTCCTGCATCATTTCTCTTATAGTAATAAGTTACTGTCTGATTACCGGTTGTATATGTTCCGTTCTGATTTGCCGGTGTGCTCACCAGTGTAAAGTTCGGAATATTTTGATCTGTAGTTGTATATGGAAGTCCGAGCTTTCCTGTACCGTTCATTGTGATATCAGGTACGAGCGGTGTTGTTGTTCCATCCTCATAGTGATGTACTATAACATTTCCTGCATCGTTTCTCTTGTACTCATATGTTACTACTGTTGTTCCGGTATTTGGATATGTTCCTGTGTGGTCTGTAGGGGTTGTATTTACTACTGTGTAGTTTGCTACTGTTGCAGGGCTTGTTGTATATGTAAGTCCTGACTTTCCTACTCCGCTTAAGTTCTCATCAGGTGATACAGGGGTTGTTGTTCCCTGCTCGTAATGGTGAACTATAACATTTCCAACGTCTTTTCTTCTGTACTTATAGGTAACAGTCTGTGGACTGTTTCCATGGGTAAGGGTTGTTGCTCCTGTTGCACTTGGGGTTGTTGCACTTGGCGCTCCGCTTACATCCACGCTTACAAACTCATAGTTTGCTATATCTGCCGACTTGTTTGTAAGGTTTTCATTTGTTCCAAGCTTTCCTGCTCCTGAGATAACCTCTGCACTTGGGCCGGCCGCTCCTGCAGGTGTGTAAAGCTCTGTTGTTGTTCCGTCCTCTACGTGATGTATTGTTATATTTGAAGCATCTTTTCTCTTGTAGTAATAGTTTACTACCTGATTGCCTGTCTGATATGTAACTGTAGTATCACCTGTTGCGTTCGGTGTGCTTGCACCTGCCGCTCCTGTTACGTCTACATTTACAAACTCATAGTTGGCTATATCCGCTTCTTTATTTGTGAGGTTTTCACTTAGTCCGAGCTTTCCTGCTCCGTTAAAGTTCTGAGCACTTGGTGTTCCCGCTCCTGCCGGTGTATAAAGCTGATTTGTTGTTCCTACCTCATAGTGATTTACTGTGATATTTCCTGAGTTCTTACGCTTATATACATAAGTTACAGTGATATCATTTCCTGCCGGCGGATAGTTTCCTGTATGATTTGCAGGTGTTGCACTTACAAGCTCATAGTTTGCGAAAGTATCAGGTGTTGTTGTATATGGTAGACCAAGCTTTCCTGCTCCGTTCTTTGTCTCAGGACTCTTAAGCGGAGTATTTGTTCCCTGCTCTACATAGTTTACTATAACATTTCCTGCATCTTTTCTCTTGTACTTATAGATTACTGTCTGTGCATTGTTTCCATGTGTAAGGGTTGTTGCTCCTGTGCTGCTTGGGCTTGTTGCACTTGGTGCTCCGCTTACATCAATTCCTACATATTCAAAGTTTGCTATATCAGCCGACTTGTTTGTAAGGTTTTCATTTGTTCCAAGCTTTCCTGCTCCTGAGATTGTCTCTGCACTTGGTGCAGCCGCTCCTGCAGGTGTGTAAAGCTCTGTTGTTGTTCCGTCCTCGTAGTGATGGACTGTTATATTTGCCGCATTCTTTCTTCTGTATCTATAGGTTACTGTCTGAGTTCCTGCTCTGTATGTAACTCCTGTAGCTCCTGTAGCTGTCGGGGTACTTGCTCCCGGTGCCGCAGTTACTTCCACGTTTACAAACTCGTAGTTTGCTATATCTGCTTCCTTATTTGTAAGGTTTTCAACAAGTCCAAGCTTTCCTGTTCCGTCAAAGGTCTGTGCACTTGGTGCAGCCGCTCCCGCCGGTGTGTAAAGCTGTGTACTTCCGCCTACCTCATAATGGTTAACTACGATATTTCCCGCATTCTTTCTTCTGTACTTATAGATTACTGTCTGTGCTGTATTTCCATGTGTAAGGGTTGTTGCTCCTGTTGCACTTGGAGTTGTTGCACTTGCAGCTCCGCTTACATCCACTCCTACAAACTCATAGTTGTCTATATCCGCTTCCTTGTTTGTAAGATTCTCTGTAAGCCCTAACTTTCCGCTACCGTTTATTGTCTCAGGTCCCGGAGACGTTGCTCCTGCCGGTGTGTAAAGTTCTGTTGTTCCGTCAATGTAGTGATGTACTGTGATATTTGCAGCATCTTTTCTCTTGTAGTAATAATTTACTACCTGATTGCCTGCTATATATGTAGCTGTAGTTGCTCCGCTTGCATTCGGTGTGCTTGCACCGCTTGCTCCTGTTACATCCACGCTTACATACTCGTAGTTGGCAATATCTGCCGCCTTATTTGTTAAGTTCTCACTTAATCCAAGCTTTCCTGTTCCGTTAAAGTTTTCAGGTCCTGCTGTCGCAGCTCCTGCCGGTTTGTAAAGCTGATTTGTTGTTCCAACCTCATAGTGGTTGACTGTGATATTTCCGGCATTCTTTCTTCTGTAAACATAAGTTACAGTGATATCACTTCCTGCCGGCGGATAGTTTCCTGTATGGTTTGTAGGTGTTGCACTTACAAGCTCATAGTTTGCGAATGTATCAGGTGTTGTTGTATATGGTAGACCAAGCTTTCCTGCTCCGCTCTTTGTCTCAGGACTCTTAAGTGGAGTGTTTGTTCCCTGCTCTACAAAGTTTACTATAACATTTCCTGCATCATTTCTCTTGTAGTAATAAGTTACTGTCTGTGTTCCCGGTTGGTATGTACCGTTTTGATTTGTCGGTACTGTTACTACCGTAAAGTTTGAAATTGTCTGTGTTGTTGTGCTGTATGGCAATCCAAGCTTATTTGTTCCGTTTAATGTTACATCAGGTACAAGCTGTGTTGTTGTTCCCTGCTCATAGTGATGCACTATAACGTCTCCCGCATTTTTTCTCTTATAGTAATAAGTTACTGTCTGTGGGCTTGTTCCGTGAGTAAGTGTTGTTGCACCTGTCGATGTCGGTGTTGTTGCACTTGATGCTCCGGTAACATCTGTACTTACATACTCATAGTTTGCAATATCTGCAGCTTTGTTTGTAAGATTTTGTGTTGTTCCAAGCTTTCCTGCTCCTGAGATTGTCTCTGCACTTGGTGCAGCCGCTCCCGCAGGTGTATAAAGCTGTGTACTTCCTCCCACTTCATAGTGGTTTACTGTTATATTTGCAGCATCTTTTCTCTTGTATCTGTAGGTTACTGTCTGTGGTGCAGCTTTGTATGTAACTGTTGTTTCACCTGTAGCTGTCGGCGATGTCGCTGAAGGTGCTCCTGTTACTTCCGTGCTTACATACTCGAAGTTGGCGATGTCTGCTTCTTTGTTTGTAAGATTCTCTGTCAGTCCCAGTTTTTCCGTTCCTACATAAGTTTCTGCACTTGGTGCTGCCGCTCCCGCAGGTGTATAAAGCTGTGTACTTCCACCTACTTCAAAGTGGTTTACAGTTATATTTCCTGCAGTTTTTCTCTTGTACTTTAATACTACGACATTCTGTCCAGGATTTAATGTTCCTGTCAAAGGTCTGCCGTTTGTAAGATCAGGCTCCGCATACTCATAATTAGCCACACCTGTAAGTGTTGTAGGCGGTGTTACCGTATATGGATCTCTAAAGCCGTGAACGCTGTCAGTATCGGCCACATTTCCGCTTCCGGTATCAAGCGGTATCGGATTTCCTGCCATATCTACATATTTTACTTTCAATGTAGAATTACTTGCCACAAGCGCAGCATTTGCTGTTTTCTTATCATCACTTGGTGTAAGTGTAACACTTGTTTCAAATACAGGATTGCTTCCCTGAGTTCCGTTAGCAAAGTCATTTCCTATTATAAGTGATGTAGAGTTAACACGGTTTGGACTTATAGTATCTCCTATTCCCGGTGTTATCACTACTTTGTATGTTCCTGCTCTTGAAATATTGTCAAAAGCGTAATCTCCGTTTGCATTGGCTGTGGTAGTCATCGGATTACCGTTTTCATCAAGTACCGGATTACCGCTTGCATCATAGAGACTTACCGTTCTGCCTGCTGCAGGTACGTCATCATCGGTTGTAAGATATGTACCGTTTCCGCTTCCGCCTGCAGGTGGAACATCATAGTAGATCTTACCGCTGATCTTATACTTCTTTGGTACTACAACGTTGCTGAGTGCCTCAAATGCACCTGTATAGTTGTCTCCGGAAAATCCCGCAAAGGTATTTACCGCTTTGTTCATGGTATCAAGAGGAGTGGTATCAGGCATCTTTGCTCTGAATGTGATATCATCCGCTGCACCGCTTGCCAGTGTATATCCCGGCTTCATCTTTATTCTGAACATAGTAACCGCTGACCAGTCTGAAACTGATGAAGTCCATGTAGCTCCTGCATAGTTGGCAGCTATATTTCCTTCTGTAACAGGGGTTGTACTGTATTCATATGTATAGTTCGGATTAGGATCAAGAGGACCTGTAAGTCCAAGTCTGTATGTTGAACCTCTGCTGGCATAGTTACCCTGCTGATCAGGTGCTATTGCCTTATCACCCACATGTGGCAGGATATCAAAGAATGTAAATCCGCTAACTCCTGTTATAGAGTTATTGAAAATGTTCAGCTTATAGTCTACTATCTGCTCGCTGTCGGGTGTTGTAAGTGATGAATATTGAGCAACATCTGAATCCGCTCTTTTTGATCTCTTTGTAAGGATCAACTCTAATGGCGGTGAGTAAAGATATGTAGCCTTCTTACTACTGAACTTCTCTGTAGTATTTCCGTCATTATCAAGGTCAAGTACATCTTCGTACTTACCGAGTACTTCATTAGAAGTAGCTTCTTCATTATTGTCCCATGACAAATATGTATCGATAGTATTCTGACCGCCTGCCATATTTCTTGTAGTCTTAAATCTTGGGCTGAAATATACATACTGATAACGGTCATTTCCCTCAGGAATATTTAAATCCGGAAGATCCCAGATATAGGCTGTCTTTCCTGTGTTCTTGAAGTTATACTCAACTCTGTAGTTACTCATAACAGCCGGTGTAAGTTCAGGATTCTGTCCTATACTTGTCTGTATACTCTTAAACTCAAGTGCCGGATCTGCAAGTAAGAAGAACTTAGGATTTTTTATTTTTCTGCCACCAGGCGGTAAAAAGTAATGGAATCTTATATTGTCGGTCATACTGAACTCTTCGTTCAGATACTTTGTTCCAAGATTCTGATTCTGTGTATCATGCTCATACTCTGCCGCAAAAGCCTTTGTCCATGTAACATAGTCACTTCCGGTACCTGTCCATGTTCTTCCGGCACCGTTATCTCCGTTTACTGTTGCAGTATTTCTTGTCTGAATATTACTGCTTGCATTATTCGGTTTTGACGCCAACTGCGCTTTTGCAGTATTATATGCATTTTCTTCAAAACGGAATCTGTATCTTATATCCACTACTCTTCCTGTAGGAGCCTGAATCTCTATAGGATTTGTAAACCTAAGCTCTATTTTCTTGTAGAATTTAGGAGTCGGAAGTCTTACCTCATTTGCATTACTTGTAATTTGAACATTTGTAGCAATTACTTCCTCACTGTTGTCATCCTTTACACCTACAAGCTTGTTGTTTGAAAGAGCTGCAAGCTGTGTATTGTCAAGCGCAGGTATGGTCTGTATAGTTCCTGAGGCATCTACAACTTTACCTGTAGGATTAAGGACTCTTATCTGATATCCCACAAGCTCCATATCTGTAACCGGTGTATCAACTACAGAACTTACTCTTGTATGGTATGTTCCCATAGTAGGGTATTCTTCAGGATTACCTACGTACCAGTTCCAGTTAAAGCCCATGTTGTAAACATGCTCTGTCTTATCTCTGTCTGTAAAAGTAAATCTCCATGGACTGGCGCTTTTACTCATATATAATCCTCTGTCAGTTGCCGGAACCCTAGGGAAGGACCAGTATCTTACAGAGCTCTTTGACTTCTCAAGAGAAGCCGTATCCAATGAACCGTCATCATTTACATACTGCCATGTAATAGGGAATTCCACTGTTACAGGAGACGCCTGTGTACCTACCGTCTGATTATTATATCTGATATTGAAACCTTCATTGGTATAGTTTAAGTTACTTTGAAACTCTACATCCTTACTTATAGTATGGTCTGCAGCATTATATGTCCAGCTGCTGTTTCTTGTATCTGTAGTATCAAAGTTTTCATTTGCAGGAAGCTGTACGGTAACTCTTGTCTTTCTTCTGTCACCACCTACAATCTTTGTCTCTGTACCGTGGTATGTACCTGCTGCCGGCCAGTTTGTTCTTCTTGTATTGAACTGAACATATGTAGCCAAATCGTTTGCCAGAGTTGTATTGTTTTGTAAACTGCTTGTACCCTGTGCATAGTAGTAATCTCTTCTGATATTATTGTTTTCATCTGTATATCCTACCGGATATGTCTTTGCAGAAAAGGTACTGTTGGTACTCTCAAGCAAAGTATCATTTGCATCATATACCTGGTATGGAATCACATAGGTCTCATCATTTGCCAATGAGCGATCCTTTATTGTTGCCTTAAAAGGTACTGTCTGAGTGGTACCGCCTCCAAGGCTTATAAATTTAAGTTTAACCTTGTGAAATTCGCTGCCTGAGCTGTCAATGCTCAAAAAGTTGCTTGCCGGTCTGTTTATCCAAGTAGAAATATTACTTGAATTTATGTACGGGAATACTTTCTTTGGCAGATAAAGTACTCCATATGCTCCCGGAATACTCCTTGTAGTGGACGATATCGTAATATTTGCATAGAACGAAACCTCTTCTCCTACATAGAAATCTCTGTTTCCTCTGCTGTTGACAACATTTCTGTCGTATGTAACCTCTGCCAAAATATCCGGATCGTTTACTATGCCGGGCGGACCCGCATAAGCTGTAAATAATTCACTCATTGACAGAAAAACCATCACAAATGACAAAAGAGCGGCTAACAGTCGCTTTCTAAAATTATTCATTATTTCTCCTATATACTTTAGTAAAAATATTAAAACTGTAAAATTATTGAGCCTTCTTTTTGATTGCTCCGCTATTTATATCCTGTTCAATACTTTACCATTTATGTGTACATTTCATGACTACCTCCCCTTACTCTACAATCAAAATGTTGCTTAAGATTTTTTCAAAGGGCTTTGAAAACACTTAGGTTTTCCATATCATTAAAGCTCTTCAATATCTTCTTAAAACATCCATTTATCAACAGTGCTCGATTATCATAGCATATGTTTTATAAAAAATCATTAATAAATTTATACAGTTTTTTAAAAAACAATAACACATTTTAAAAGTGAACTTTAAAGATTTTAAACGGTGTTAAAGCATAAAAAAGTCGGGATTTTCTTATCCCGACTCTGATATTATTCTATGTTTTTATCCTATCTAAAGCGCAATGTACCTCGTTTTTCCCTGGCTATAAGGTTACATACAAACGCCGCTGCCGGTATAATTCCCTGCTTAAATATTATGGCAAAGTCCACACTGTAAGCTCCATATGCTGCAGCCGCTATAATACAAAAAAGTGACAAAAGTACCATTTCTTTATTTTTCCTTATCATACCGAAGATAATACCCAAACCCAAAAAACCGTTATACAGGCCCTGATTTGCAGCCATGGTTACTGTCTGAGAAAGAAAGTCCGCAGTCATATTCGGATTGATTTTCATTCCGGCCTGCTGCCAGAAAAACATTTCCAAAGCCATTATTCCAAAACATTCAATTGCCGCCAATACAGCTAAAATCTTTGCCGCTTTTAACATAAATCCTCCTATATAATATTTTTGAGTTTTTTATTTTATATATATTAACGTAATAACACTGTACGCCACTAAAGCTGTTATCATAAACAATGATATAAATGCCGATATAAAGTTCTCTTCATCTTCACTTTTTACAAGCGGCTTTATCTGTAGCGGCACCGGAAATCCTGTCGGACACATAAAGTATAATAATACTCCGGCTTTAAATATATTATCCGCCATATATGTCGGGAAGAAAATAAAAAATCCTATAATTATAACTACACATCCGCATATCCTTATTATACCCAGCTTCAAAAGCGGAAGCAGTAGAGATTTTTCCATCTTCAGCTCATAACCCAATGTAAAGAGGATTATTCCGGTAATAGGTGTGATCACCATCTCTATTGTAGATGTATAAATACTTCCAAGTTTGCTGTTCATCAAATGTCCTTGAACACCTGTCATATTGGAGACTATTCCGAATATAACCGCCAGCATAAACGGACTTAAGATTATTCTCTTTAATAATACCCTTATATCCGCTTTTTCTGAAAGCTCCCTCGTAACCAGTATAGGAAGCAATCCGAAGTTTATTAAAATACCTGCCACATCAAAGGTTAATATATTTACCGCATTTGACTTTGCCACCATGCTTAGGTATAGAGGCAATGCTACATTTCCACCTTCACAGGTAAGTAAGAGGAATGGCGAAATCTTTGCATATTTTCCTCCCTTCCCCACAATAATCTTTCCTACTATATATATTATTATCCATAACGCATCCACATATATTATCTGTGGTACAAAGCTTTCAGAAATCTTTGATTCTGCAAGTACATGATATACCAGTAATGGAAACAATATATTAAATACTATTTTCTTGGCCCCTTCATTTTGTTCCGGCTTTATCCACGAATACTTTCGGGATAAAAATCCCAAAAACATCATAAAGAAGACCGGAAATAATACTTCAACAGCTTTCATTAAAACTCCTTCTATCGTTTTACCGTCAAATTCTGCTCAGCCTGTCAGTCATCAGAGTATATATATCTATTACGCTTTCAAAAGTTGTCTTTATAATATTTGCAATTTCATTTGTATACCCCGGTGCAACTATTATTATAGCCTCAAGTTTTCTCTTCCTTGCCTCATCCGGTGAAATAATCGGAATATGTGATGCCGGTGCATATTTTCCCTGCTTAAAAGGTGCGGAATCTATTATACAGTCTACATAATCTGCAATACCTGTGGTTGCACAGAGGGTAAATCCCTGATGTGACGCTCCCCATATTGCTATTTTACCCGCTTTTGCATATTTTTTTACAGTTTCAAGCACCTCTGTTGCTATATCATTTTTCTTTGAAATGATATAGCAAATATCCGGAAGTTTTCTTTTCTTTACTATCATTGATATGGTGTCTCTGTTTACCGTTTCTTTTTCAAGTACTTCAAATCCGCATATATTTAAAAGATGTGTAAGGCTTTCAAAGCTGTAATAAGCTATATGATCCGGAATAATTTCATAGAAACTGTTTTGCTCCATGATATATTCAAAGCTTGGCACCGTAATGAGTCCATAACCCTCATCACATAGATTATTGTATATTGCTTTTAAATATGTTCTCGGATGCGGCTGATGCTCAAGGAAGTTAAAAGACATAAAAGCGTCAAAAGGTCCGTTCTTAAATATATGATCTTCACTCTCCGGGAAATCCTCATCCACTCTGAGTCCTGCTTCTTTTGCAATCTGTACAAGATCCTTTTTGTGTTCGGTGCCGTACCCTTCTACCGGAAAGTCTGAGAGCATGCCGAGGAATTCTCCTCTGCCGCAGCCTACCTCTATTATCTTCTTTCCTTCCAATGATGCAAACTCTATAAAATGTTTATACTGGCTTTTTCTTAGGCCTTCCATTGTTGTGGAATAGCCGCCGGCTCTTATAACATCTCTATAATAATATACCGCATCATTTTTTAACTGCACAAGACCGCAATCCTCACAGACACATAGTGATACTTCTATACCGCTGTCTTTATCAAGCTCTTCCTTTGTCGGAATATCCTGTGCACTTGCCGGCATATTTTCTATTTTCATAAGTTCATGTAATGAACCTTTACAACTGATACATTTTTTCAAAAATATTCTCCTCTATAGCTTCTAATCTTTGATATCGCACATATCCATGATACCGCCGCCAAAGCCATAAGCTTCTTTAAAGCCGATTTCCTTTAATAAACCGATACTCGGATTTAAAAAAGGTGTGCCCTCACTTGCAGCCTCTCTTTTTTCAACTATGATATTGCTGTTGCTTTTCAATATCCTCTTCATATCCTTTACATAGTCCATAAGCCGCTTATTATCTTCACCCGCTATATTGAACACATAATTCCCGTTTAAATTCTTCGTTGAAAGCAGGTAAATCGCATAACAAAGGTCTTTAATATATATATAATTCCAAGACTGTAAACATTCCCCGGTATGTACATCAATATTTTCTCTAAAATTATTGATACTGGAAGATATTAAAGAGGTCTCATGATCGCCTTTTCCAAACACTGAGAAAATACGCATATGCACATATTCTATGCCTAAATCATCTCCAAGTTTTTTAAGTTCTTTTTTTAATTCGAGCTTTGCCTTGCCATACTCCGATTTTGGTGAAGTTGATGAGTTTTCATCCTGTAAAGGTATTTGTTTGATGTCAAAATCCTTACCGTATACTTTTTGTATATCCTCCAGAGTCTGTCCGTATTCCGCCTGAGATCCTGCAAAGAGCATTCTTTTTGCATTCTTCTCCTTACATACTTTCATAAGCCTTTTTGCGAAATCTATATTTTCAGATTGAACGGCTTTATCCATTCTTCCTGTCTTGCCTATTCCGCCCCACGCCAGATGTATGCATATATCAAAATTTATGTCCAGTTTTTCTATATCCTTCATATCAAGAACTATAAGCTTGAATTTATTGTTTTTTTCATACTTTAAAAGCTCATCTTTGCCTCTTGCATTTTCTCTGACCAAAGCAAGTACTTCTTCATTTTTTGAGAGAAAGTATTCCACCAAATGTCTACCCAAAAACGAAGCCGCTCCTGTAATAAGTACTCTCATAGTTTACTCCGGCATCCTCGGTATTATCATATTCTCGTCCATTTCCTCATCTGAAAGGAATGGAACCAAATCTTCAAGCGGAGGACTCACCATTCTTCCGTCAGGCATTTGCTTACCTGATGACTTAGGCTCAAAGTTTTGCTCCGTAGTTACAAAGGCCTCACAGATTACAGGTCCCTCGGCTTTAAAGGCCTTTTCAACAGCATCCGCAATTTCCGAATTTGTCTTTGCACCGATATAATTTATACCGTAAGCGTTTGCTATTTTTTCCATACTTGGGAATGAGAGGTCTCCACTGTCAGGTCCGATTCCAACCAAAGGCTTGTCACCGAAAAACTTATTTTGAGTCTGTCTGATACTGTGATATCCTTCATTGTTTATAAGGAATATTTTTATATCCGCCTTATGATGCACTATTGTCTGCAACTCCTGCAAATTCATTTGTATGCTTCCGTCACCTGTAATAAGTATCAGCTCTTTATCAAATCTCTTCCCTTCAATATTTGCCATATATGCTCCTATTGCGGCCGGCAGGTCATATCCCATGGATGCCACCGCAGAGTTTGATATAAATCTTTGACCTTTTTTTATAATGTATGAATGTCCGCCAACCACACAGGCAGATCCGTTTCCTACCACTGTAATCTGATTTTCTTTTGCCCTGTCACCTATCTCTTTTATAAAAGCATATACATTAGCTTTTTTACTGTCATCCTTTTCAAGGAATTCTTTTCTGCAGACCGGATATTTCTTTAACCAGTACTTAACTGTTTCATTCCAGCTCATTCCTTTAAGACCTTCACCGCCTTCAAATACAGGCGTCTTTTGCTCTTTTAATACATCTATAAGCTGTCGCATAAATACCTTACAGTCTGCATGAACAGGTATATCAATATGTACGGTAGGCTTTTTTAATTCTTCTTTATCAATATCATTTACTATGGTAAAGGCCTCTCTTGCCCAACCTTTATAGTTAAATCCTACCTGTCTGAGACTCAATCTTGATCCTACCGACAGTAAAAGGTCTGAGTTTTGCACAGTAAAGTTTCCCGGTCTGTCCCCGAAATTTCCCGGTCTTCCGGCGTATAGAGGATGGTCCACTTCTATACAGTCCTCCGAGTTCCACCCTACCACAACCGGAATATTTAAAATTTCTGCCAGCTCCATAAACTCTTTATGTGCATTTCCTATTCTGATACCGTTTCCGGCATTAAATACAGGTCTCTTTGCTTTTCTTATCCTGTCAATAATTTCTATAAACACATCCCTTGATAAAGGTTTCGGCTCATTACCGAGATCTAACTTTGTTCTGTTATCAACATCAATCTTATATGGTGAGGGCTTTGCCCAACCGTCACCACCGGACTCATAATTTCCGATATCAAAACCGATCAGTTCATCTTCTTCTATAATACTTCCCTGTACATCAAGCGGTATATCAAGCCAAACCGGTCCCGGTCTGCCATGTGTTGCAAGATAGGCACATTTTTCAACCAGATACCTGATTCTCATAGGTTCCGTTATCATTTCACTGTACTTACTCATACACTCTATTGATTTACAAATATCAAACTCCTGATCTCCCATAGCTCTGATACCTGTTCCCGAGTATCTGGCAGTCCAATCATACCTTACCTGTCCTGAAATTACAAACATCGGTATCGAATCAAGCCATGCACCGAGCACGCCTGTGATAGCATTTGTTCCCCCGGGACCTGTGGTAACACATAGCACCGCCATTTGGTTATTTATTCTGGCATATGCCTCAGCCGCCATTGCACAGGCCTGTTCATGATGATTATATGTAATGGTAAGACCCTCCTGATGTCCCAGTCCGTCATTCAGATGCATTGCTCCTCCGCCTGTAACACTGAAGCCATGGCTTATTCCAAGTTCTACAAGTCTTTTAGCAATATAATTGCTCAATTTGATTTTCATAGTATTCTCCCTGAATTCTAAGTACTTAAATTTTATATCAAGTCAAAATCACGACCAAAATATTTATAAAATATCAATACGATTATACCATAAGATTTATAAGTATTATAGCTTTTAACAAAGCCTTTTGATTTTATTATTATTGATTCAGTTCGTAGAGTTTTTGTTGGTAACTGTTCCAACCGAATTTTTTGTGTCCAAGTTATCAACAGCTTGTATCTATATTTTTCCTATACAGAATAATTTCTATGTACACAGTCTAAATGGTAACTAATAATGAACTTGACAACTTAATAACCACTCAGAAACTCTACCTTGGAGAAGACTGCCCATTTTTAAGATGTATCAAGTTGGTTATTGCGTTGTGAATAATTCAGGATAAA
>NZ_AZXX01000039.1:0-1948 GCF_000512995.1 Lachnoanaerobaculum sp. MSX33
AAATCCCATTGATAATCGTCATCATCCCATCTTCTTCTCCAATGATCATTAGTAAAGCTAATACTAAAACATTCGCCTTTACTTAATTTTTCTTTATCTATGCCACTTGAATAAAACTTCATCTTGGTAAATATATCAATTATTATATCCAAGTCTTTTTCTGTTACATATTTACCTTTTCTAAACATTGACGCTGATGCTCCCATTACCTTAATATCCTCCCAAAATTATTTTTCAGTGTTTACTCTTATCATATTTATCAGGACCTTTGTAAATCCACCCTGCATCCGGTTCAGGCATATTATATATTGCATCAATATTATGTTTCCTGAATGTATAACCGTTATCAACATAGAATGCGGTATTTGGATATTCCTCCATATATCTGTATACTATTTCCAATATGATAAGTTCTTTTCCAATCATATCCGGAAAACGAAAGAAGGTCTCAAGCCCCTGTTTCCTTGACTTTCTTGTGAAAATCTCTTTTATATCTACATAAGAATAAATTTGAATCATTGATGTAGGATCCTTTTTATCAAAAAAATCATACTCACTGTCTTCTTTAGACAGTATAATATCATAATCTCTTTTACCTATCATCAATCTTCTATTGTAGTTCATAGCATCAAGTATTTTCCACATACTGACACCGATAGATGTTTTTCTACTCTCAGACTTTTGTAATATTCTTCCCTCACATATCATATATAATTCTCCATTTTATACTGCTGCCACAAAATAGTCCTGTTAAGCATATAACTTATCTATATCATCCTTTTATATACGTATCCGGGCTTTTATAAATCCACTCCGCATCAGGCTCAGGCATATTATATATTGCATCAATATGATGTTTTCTGAATGTATAACCGTTATCAACATAGAATGCGGTATTTGGGTATTTTCCCATATATCTGTGTACTATTTCCAATATGATAAGTTCTTTTCCAATCATATCAGGAAAGCGAAAAAAGGTAACAAGCTCATTTTTTCTTGATTTTCTTGTAAAAACCTCCTTTATACCTAAATAAGCATAAATTTGAATCATTGGCGCAGGATCCTCTTCATCAAAAAAATCGTATTCATTATCTTCCTTAAACAGTATAAGACTACCATCACTTTTATATATTGTCACTATTCTATGGTAGTTCATAGCATCAAGTATCTTTAGCATCCTGAAATCAACAGCTATATTTTTTCTCTCAAATTTTTCCAATATTCTTCCCTCACATATCATATGTACATCCCCTTCTTATACTGCTGCCACAAGAGATCTTTTTTACAAAGCATCCGGACTGTAATATATCCAGCTTAGATCTTTATTACAGTATGCTTTTTCAATGTCTTCTTTTGTATATACATATCCTGACGCACTTAAGAAAATATCCTCAGGAAAGAGTTTAAAATATCTATATAAAAACTCCGATATTATCAATTCTCTTCCTTTAATGTCATCAAAGGAAATATATGCATAATAATGGCAATTTTCTCTTGGATAAAAAAACTTATACACTCCTTCTCTATCTCTCTCCGCCAGGAACATATTTAAGTACATATTGTAAACTCTTTTTCTTATATTACTTTCATCATCCTCTTCAAGTATACTTGCAGACAAACTGTAAAAATCCTCTGAGTCAATAATTGAACAATGTGTATATCCTATTGACATTAAAATGTTTATGACTTTTTCCATGTCTTCTTTATTAGCTCTTATTCTTTTTCTTAATATACCTGTATCTAACATTATTTAAAAAACTCCTTTAGCTCATCAAATCTATTTATCAATTTAATTTCCTTACATAGCAAGGCGGTATTATGTCTGCCAGCCACACTTTTTCATTTCCATGTATTCCCCTTCTTCTATCATTCTCGTCTATAGCTTCTCTAAACTCAACTTTTTAGTAAAGAAGAGCTGTTAGATATAAAACAGCTCCTCTTAAAAAAA
>NZ_AZXX01000040.1:0-521 GCF_000512995.1 Lachnoanaerobaculum sp. MSX33
GTCGATTGCAGCTATAGGTGAGTTAAGAGCATCTGTAAGGAAATCTTCCTTTGTCCACTCATCTACATCATATTTGATGCCGAAAGTATCATCTTCCAACATAATTACAAAACCTGTCTGCATACGTCCGATTTCATCAAAAGCGTATCTTCTTCCAAGTACTGTAGCTATTTTATCTTTAATTACACTACCGTCTTTCTTTGTTCTGAACCAGCTGTGCTCTTCTGTATCATAGTCATGCTGACTCATAACTTCATTCGGTACTGTAAATGTCCAGTAATCGTCTTTAAGCTCACCGTCTGTATCAAGTGAACCGTACTTTACTTTAGCATTGCTTGCTGTAGCTCTTATGTTTGCGTTGGTCACGGAAAGTTGAGGTATCATTACACCGTTCTCATCAAACAGGTATGCTTTACCGTTTATCTCTCTCTGCCTTGACTGATCTGTGCTGCTTGCAGCGTACTTTCTTCCGTTAGCGCCGAAGTACAGCCACATCTCATCATACTCACTGTAGTTTCTCT
>NZ_AZXX01000041.1:0-2988 GCF_000512995.1 Lachnoanaerobaculum sp. MSX33
TTTATTTTAATTTTCTTGTTGCTTTCAAGTGAAATAGTATTTAAAATTGACATAAGATGACTTCCTTTCCTTGGCATTGTTTTGATTTGTCACCTTAATTTTACCAAAAAAGAGGTCCTTTTTCTATTCACTTTTTAGGTGAAAGTAAGAAAGTTTTGTAAATGCAGTAATTATGTGGCTTTCAGCCGCAGACATAGCTATGCTATGAATAATTTAGGCTAATGATTATCCACAGTCATTTTGACGAAGTGACTACAAATTAAAATTTGCACGGTTATAAGTTTTAAGATATAATTTCGGTATAAAATAGGAGGTGATTTTTTGTCTCAACTCGATACATACAGAAATACGTTGTTAAAAAAGCAGGAAGACATATCAAAACTAAATCAAGATATGGCTAAAGAACAGGCTAAAATAGCACCTTTGCAGAAGAAAATCATATCCGCCAAGGGTGCTATTGGCCGGACAAAAAGCCAATCCACCATAAAATCCAAACTTAATGAGATTGAACGAGCAGAAAAATCAATCTCTGAAATTCAAAAAAAATGCGGCGATATCCAGAAGAAAATCGCCCAAAAAGAAAAGGAGCGGTCTACTGCGGAGAAAAACTACAGGAATGAAGAGGCCAAAGTAAACAAAAAGAACATGGAGGCAGAGAAAAGGCGCCAACAGGATGCAAGGCGCCAAGCGGCTGCATTCGAACGTTCACTAAAAGAATACGGAAATGTTCAATCACATATGCAGTTAGAAATTGAACGTTTAAAAGCGATACCTGAAAAAATTACAGTTTTATTTCTTGCCGCTAACCCTAAAGACACTCCCCAGCTTTCTCTTGATGAAGAAGCACGTTCTATTCAAGAAAAAATCCGTTTGTCGGAATATCGTGATTCGGTTCATTTTGAAAGTCGGTGGGCTACGCGTGCATCAGACATATTGCAGGCAATTAATGAAACAAACCCCACAATCGTTCATTTTAGCGGTCATGGTGCAAAATCAGGAGAACTTGCTTTATTGAATCCAGATGGAAGTACAAAGACCGTTACAAAGGAAGCAATTGCAATGGCCATGTCAACTGCATCTGATACAATACGTTTGGTTGTTTTTAATGCCTGCTTTTCGGAAACACAGGCTCAAAGTGTCGTGGAACATATTGAAGCTGCAATCGGTATGTCTGATTCTATCCGTGATGATACTGCCTGCACGTTTGCTGCTCAGTTGTATTCCTCTATAGGGTTTGGGCGTTCAATGCAAACTTCATTTAATCAAGCTATAGCTGAATTACTATTGGAAGGCATTCCTGGTGAAAATATTCCTCAGCTTTATGCTCGTGACGATATTGACTTAAATGATTTAATACTCGTTCGTCCAGATATTTAATAATAAAATCCGTTACCTAAAGTTGGGTGGCGGATTTTATTATTACCAAGCATAACATTTTCATAGTATAAAAAGTTATCCGAGAAATCTCCAGCAGTTTTCTCGGTTTTTTATATTTTGGCGAACATAAAGGAGGATAACTATGAACAGAGCATATGGATATTTATCCTCTTAAAAGGATAAAAAGCCTGCCACCAATGTAGCTTCCGGCTTCTGCATGGCAATCAGCAGCGTATTATTAAAACTGTAATTATGAAATTTTGACATGGTGCTGAGATAGCTTTTATATTTTTCACTCTCAAAAAGCTCCTTCAAGCCAGCTTCCAGCTTATCCGTGATCTCTTTGACTTTTTGTTTTTCACTCATGTAAACTATATTTTTATCTGCCATTATCATATCGTCCTTTCTTTTTTCCATGCAAAAATACCGTCCTTAATTTTCGTAGGGACGGTATCTTCCAAATAAAAAAGGTGCATGGATTGTTCTTAAAACATGTTCCACACACCTTTGGTTTATTATGTAATTTTAATTTAAAGCAGCCTCAAAAGCTGTACCAGCTCATGCGATTCTTCAGCTGATGTTGTTTGTCTGGTATCAAAACGCTTGAAACCATAGTTTTCATAAAATGAAAGCAATTTTTCTTTATTATCCGCTTCCACGAATGCCACCATACCTCCAGCCTGATACTGTAAAATCTGTGTCTGTCTGATAGCTGCTTCTAACAGTTCCTGCCCTGTTATTCGCCCTTTTGCCCTGTCACTAAAGTTTTTCCCAAGCTGGGCAATCAGATAAGCTGCCAGGTTATAGGTTTGCTCATTTTTATCTATCTCACTAAATCTTGCCAACTTTCTTTTAACTGTATTACTGAATGGTCCTGCATTTACAACAAGTGGTTTGATTGTAATAGAAAAATATCCCAATAACTCTGCATCTTCCAGTGACAATACGATATATGTAACTGCTTGATGTTTTTTGCAAACTCAATTGCATACTGTTTTAAAAAACACTCAACATCCGGATTTAACGGACATGAAAACTCGGAAAGGAACTGTGCTAATGTGTCCTCTCCGAGTATTTTGTCCTCATTTTCTAAATACTCACAAATGTTCAGCACAATAAAATTATTTGCTGGTTGCATTCGCTTTCTTCCTTCTCTCCATGAATTTTAAAATATCATCTGCCCCTTGCAAGTAGGTAACATTGATTGGAACACGAGGTGTTCTGTCGTTGGCAGATGCTTCAATCGCATCGGCAAACATCTCCACCTGCTTCTGACCGGATATGATAAAATTCTTAGTGATACTTGAAGTTGCCATATAAACACCTCCTAGTTAGTATGGCTCTCTGTGATTTACTCATACTCTTCTAACTATATTTTAGTGTGAAACACCAACTTTTGCAACCTATTTCAAAAAAATCTTTTTTACGCGATCTTTTTTACGATATACTACTCTTGCCGTCTTCTTTTATCTATCTCCAACGCTACCTTGGCAGCTACATAAAACTCATCTTTCCGGAGAATATTTCTTTTATCCAATTCATAAAACAACCTCTCATATCCAAAATAATTTATCGGTATTTTTAATATTCTCTTTCCTCCTGAATAGATTG
>NZ_AZXX01000042.1:0-13003 GCF_000512995.1 Lachnoanaerobaculum sp. MSX33
AATTATATTCTAACACCAAAGGAAGAAAAAGACAAAGAAGAATTACAGGAGAGAAAATATAAATTTTTAAAAGGGGAAATGCCAACAGAAGAAGAAAAGTATATAAAGAAAAGACTTGATAAGAAACTTTCAGTAGAGGAGGAATTTCCTATATGTGCATGGATTGTATGTATAGAGGGAGCAAGAAAAGGTCAAAGTTATAACATTATAGAAGAAAAAAACTATATAGGAAAAGATGACACTATGAGTATACAGGTGCTTGGAGATGAGGAAATCAGGGATATAAGAGATACAGTGATAGCCTTTGATATGAGAAATTTAACAGGAACCTTACTTGGAGGAGAATGTAAAGGATTTATAAGGTTAAATGGTAATACAGTATATGAATCAGCAAAGCTAGAGAGTGGAGATATTATAGATATAGGAAAAAGTAAGTTTATGTATATGTGCTTTGCAGATTATCATAAGTGGTAATTAGAATAGCAGTAATTAAATTTGGCTGTATAAATTC
Organism: Lachnoanaerobaculum sp. MSX33; assembly: GCF_000512995.1. Classification (NCBI taxonomy): domain Bacteria; kingdom Bacillati; phylum Bacillota; class Clostridia; order Lachnospirales; family Lachnospiraceae; genus Lachnoanaerobaculum; species Lachnoanaerobaculum sp. MSX33. The sequence continues at coordinate 512 of NZ_AZXX01000042.1, forward strand.
ATTGAAATAATCTATATAAGAAAGCTTAATGGAGGGAGTTAATCTATGGGCTTAAATTCACAGGGACTACCATATTTTTATATAAGAGAAGAAAAGTCTAATGCAAGAGGTATAAGAGTACATATTTCACCTGATATGCCAAGGGATAAAAAATTTTATAATGAAAACTTTTATAATATTAGAGAGGGAAGCATACTTAAGGTAGATAAGTCAGATACAGCTGTATTTTCTGATTTGATGACTGGTGTATATCCTCTTGTTTCAGAGAAGTTTATGAAATTACTTCATCTTTATAATATAGAGATATTTTCAAAAAGAGTTGCACTAATTGAAACAGAAAGTAGGAAAGTCTTGACCTACTATTTACTATATACAGGAGAGTCTTACAAGAAGAGTATAAATAAAGATTTAAGAATCGAGAATAAAGGTGATGATATAGGGTTTATTATAAGCCTTGATTTTGCTGAAAGTCTAATAAGAAGAAATGTAAAAGGCATAGAATTTATAGAGGTGGAGGAAGAATAGATGAGGGAAAATATAATAAAAATAGATACTTTTGATGTTATAAGTATTGTAAGTTACAGGGCAGAAAATGAGTTAAGTAAACAGGGAAAGGCTGTAATTAAGGCTATTATAAAAGATAAAAAGGAAAGTGAATATATAGATATTGCAAAAAGAACTCATTGGGTAAAAGTTACGGCTGTCGATGAGAATGAAAAAGAAAAAACGATATTCTTTGGTTTACTTAAAAGCATAAAGTTTGGAAAAGAAAGTGGGAGTTCTATTATGGAGCTTGAACTTGTTACAGGAACTTACTTAATGGAAGATAAGAAACATACAAGAAGTTTTGGAAGAAATGAGGAGATTAACAGTATACTTGATATATGCAAAAAAGAGTATGAAAACTCTCATTATATAATAGGAGATATTAATAAAGCTTTAGGTTTTACAATGCAGTATAGAGAAAATGATTGGGAGTTTATTAAAAGACTGGCAGCCTCCAAAAAGACGGTAATTATACCTGATTATCATACACAGGGAGTTAAATATTACTTTGGACTACCTGAAAGAGATGTTAAGCCCTTTACCTCTAATGATTTTAGATTAGTTATAAATAGAGATTATATAATGTATGAAGTAGGTTCAAGGGAGATATATAAGTTAGGAGATAGGCTTAAATTTAATGAAAAGGTATACACAGTTTCAAAAGTTATATCACAAACTTTAGGAAATGAACTTTACCATACCTATTATTTAGTTCAGGATATAGCTTATATATTAAAAGAAATAGATAAATATAACTCTAAGCTTATAGGAGTTTCGCTTAGTGCCAAAGTAACAAAAGTAGGAACAGAACAGGTTATGGTCAGTATAGATGAAGATGAAAGTACCAAAGATTTAGAAGGTATTTGGTTTAGTTTTTCAACAGTGTATTCTTCTTCTAACGGAGCAGGGTGGTATTGTATGCCTGAAAAAGGGGATAAAGTAAGACTTTATTTTCCTACTGAAAAAGAGGCTGATGCTTATGTGTGCAGTGCAGTTCATGAAGATGAAGGCAGTGGTATAAGAAATAATCCTGAGAATAAGATTTGGAGAAATAAGTATGGAAAAGAGATTAGGCTAACTCCTGATAGTATATCTATAACCAATAATAGGGGAGATTATATAGAAATTTCTGATGATGAAGGTATTAAGATAGTAAGTAAAGGTAATATAAGTATAAGAGCTAAGGATACTATTGAAATAAGCAGTGAGGACTCTAATATATCCTTAATAGCAGATAAAAGGATTATGCTATTACAAGAAGATACGCAGATTATTCTAAAGGACGGGATAAGAGTAAGTGGAAATGGAGTCAATATAAGTTAATTTTAGGAAACTTAACATTATATTCTAAAATAGTTTATTAAAAAAAGCCTTTAGAATATATAAAAGCTATTGATAGGAGAAATGTATGTTAATAACACAAGAATTAAGTATTGAAACTGAACTTCCGATATTTCAGATAGAAAGTTTTGTAGTAGAAGTAAGACCTAATGAGCATATCAAATGTAAAATGTATGGAATACTAAAGACAAATGGTATAAGAGGACTTGTTTATCTGAATGAAGAGGGGACAGATATAAGTATAAAATATAAAGAGGATAGTATTTTTAGAGGAGTAGCTGAAGACATAAAGATAAATTCAGTAGCAAACATACATCACTTTGAGCTTACCTCTTATTCATATAGTAAAAAGCTTGATAGAGAAAAGAAAACCGAGCTTTTTCAGGATATAAATGAAAGCTATGAGGAACTTATCAAATACAGTTCAAGAAAATATGCAGGAAATATCATTGCAAATATAAAAGATATAAAAGTAGAAAAGCCAATACTCTGTTATAAAGAAACTGCATGGGAATTTATAAAAAGAATGGCAGGAAGCCTAAACACCTTTATCTATCCTGATACAGTTACAAAGAGTCCTAATATATGGGTTGGACTTAGAGAAGGTGAGAATATAAGTAAGGAAGATATAATACTTGAAAGTATACAGCTTGAAAAACATAATGACAATGACGGAATTATATATGCTTTTAAGTCATATATAAGCTATAAAATAGGTGATGAGCTAAAGGATAGCGGAAAGAATTTAACAGTATATGAAAAAAGGGCAGAATTTAATAAGGGAGAGCTTATATTTTATTACCTTGCAACAGATAGAAAGTACCTATCAAAAAAGGTAGAGCCATTTGAAAATGAAGAGATTATAGGCTTAAGTCTTATAGGAAAAGCTAAAAAATGTGAAAATGAAAAAATATATATAAGTCTTGACGCAGATGAAGGAAAAGCTCTATATCCCTTTGACTGGTATCCTGAAACAGGAAATGGATTATATGCAATGCCGGAGGTAGGAAGTAAAGTAGAACTTTATGTATATGGAGCTAACAAGGGAGAAATGTATGCTGTAAGATGCAGAGATAGTAGGAGTGATGACAAGGATATAAGCTTACTTGAAGTAAGTAAGGAAAGCAAACTTAGCTTATCAGAAGCAAATATAACTTTCCAAAAAGAAGATATACTTACAGCCGGAGATAAGCATATAAGTATGATTGGAGCTAGGGATTTAAGTATAAATGCAGAAAAGAAGATAAGCTTAAAAGCGAGGAATATAAGGCTTAAAAGCAGAGATGAGATGGTATTTGTCAGCAAGTAAATAGATTCAGGAGGTAAGAAAATGGCAGGGAACAATGAAGATATTCAAAAAATGTATAAACACCAGCATATGCTAGGAAGAGGTGGCGAAGAGTGTGTAGTGAGAGGTGCAAATATTAAATGTGATCAAGGAACAGATACTTGTATACTACAACTACCTCAAGATCATGGGGTATATACAGCAGATAGTCGTCCTTTAATAGATAGTCAAGATAAAGATAGGATAAATATATCTGGCTTTGGGAAATGCAGAGTAACTGGTAAGCTGTGTGATCCCTCACTTACTCCTTGGACAGTAAAATTAGAGAATTATATAATAGATGATACAGAAATAGGAAGACTAGGGTATGCTGTTGAAGTAGGTGATACCGCAACTTGCTATAATGGAGGGAGTGTTAGTATTATCACATCAGGTCAGACTTCACCAAGTTTTGGCGAAACAAATCTAGGAGAAGTTATTGAAATAGTAGAAGATGTGGAAGGTAGTTGGAGTAATAAAGAGAAAGGTCAGGATTTTTTAGGACATATAAGTGTAAGTAACTATGGTTTGTATAATTTTGGAATAGACTGTAAGGATAGTGAAGTCAATGGAAGTTCAGGAAGTCTTTTTCTATATGCGAAGGATGGCAAAAAACTTAAATATATGGGTGCATATGAAATAAAAAGACGAAACTTTACTAAGAAAGCCAAAATTGCAGGAAAAATAAAATCATTTAATACTTGGGTAGAATTTATTCTTTCACCAGATCATGACTATTATATTGAGCTTGATTGCCCTGGTGTAAATGGAATATCATATTGTCTAGTAGGAAATCAGGATATGGAAGTTGTAAATACCTATTCTTATGAAAAAGATAAATCTGGGTATTCAGCTGGAGTTTGGTTTTTTAATGATACTATGAAAAAAAAGGAACCATATTTATATGCATATGAAAGGTTTAAAAGGCAAAAAGCAGGAAAAAAGGGAATACCCACTGTAATCATGTATTTATCTCCAGAATACGATAATGCATTTAATTTGTTTATTGGTAATAGGATAGCTAATAAAAAAAATATATGGGGAGATGTTTCTAATGCTTTAAGTGCATTGTCACTTGGACTTGGAATTAATGAGAAAATAATAGCTGATTTATCAGCTATTATAGGAAAATTGGCAGGACCAAGTAGCTTAGCACTATCGGTAATATCATTATTTTTAGCAACTTTACCTAAACTTTTTTTAGAAAGATTGCGATTTGAACTAGATAAAAATCAGTATTCATTTATAAAAATTACATTGTTTGATGTAAATCCAGGTACAGAAGAAATTGTTGGAGGTTATAATATAGATGATTTTAAAATTGAAAAGATTTCAGATTATGAGAACAAAGTTATGGATATATATGGAGAAAAGTATTGGATAGGAGAGTTTGGAATGATTAGCAAGATTAAACCAAATCCTAATAGTAATAAAAGTATTGATGAACAAATAAGGGATAATATAGAAAAAATATTCAATAAGATAGAAAAGTACTTGGATGATAAGGTGAATAGTAATGGTAAAAAATAAAATATTAACGAAATATGTGATTCTAATATTATTGATTTGTAGTTTGATAGTTTTATATTTAATTATTACAAACTTAGAATATAAGATAGTTGTAAGGGATAATACATTTATTGGAATAAAAGATGGTATTTTTAAAAAGAAATCTGATATTGTAGACTTTGATATTCCTTATGGAGTAGTTACTATTGGAGAATTTGCTTTTTCGGGTTATGATAATTTGCAATCGGTTAATCTGCCAGAAACAGTTAATAGTGTAGATAATTATGCATTCTTTGAATGTAAAAAATTGCAAGAAATTAAATTATCTTCAAATTTAGAAAGTATAGGGGATATGTCATTCTATAACTGTGAAACACTAAAATATATAGAACTGCCTAATACCTTAAATGAAATAGGAAGTTCAAGTTTTGCCGAGTGTAAAAATTTAAAAAAAATAATTCTGCCAGACAGTCTTGAAAGTATTGGCGAGTTTGCATTTGAAAACTGTACTAATTTGAGAGAAGTTAAGATGTCAGATAGTGTAAGTAAGGTTGGTGAAAATATATTTGAGGGGACAGAATTTATAAATAGTCTTAAACCAGATGAGTATGGTTGCATTTATCTAGGGAACTTACTCTTAAAAGCAAATGATACTAAAGAATATGTCAAGATAAAAGATTCTACGAAAGCTATTGCAGCAAAGGCATTTATTAATAATATAAGAATAAAAAATGTTGATTTACCACTTGGACTTATAGAAATAGAAGATAGTACATTTGAAGGTTGTAGAACTTTGGAGTCAGTAATTATACCACAAGGTGTTAAATATTTAGGAGAATATGCTTTCCTAAATTCAGGGCTAAAAAGAGTAGTATTACCAGCCGGATTGGAAGAAATATCTTATGGAGCATTTAAAGATTGTTATAATTTAGTAGAAATTAATTTACCCTCTAGTATTATAGATATTAAAGGAGGGAGTTTTTATGGAACTAAGTATTTAGATAGTATAAAAGAGGATGAATATGGCTGTAAGTACAAAGAAAATATTTTACTTGAATATACAGGTAAAAGTGCTGAGAAAATAGAGATAAAAGCTGGAACAAGATTAATAGCAGGAAGTGCATTTAATAATGCAGAGAGTATAAAAGAGGTATATATACCTAAGAGTGTAGAGCATATAGGAAGATATACATTTACTAAATGTCATAATTTAGAAAAAGTTGAGTTTGAAGAAGATGGTAAATTAACAACTGTAAAAGGACATACGTTTGATTTATGCAGTAATTTGAAGGAAATCAAATTACCAAAAAATATTAAAACAATATCAGAATATGCCTTTTTTGCTTGTGGTGTTGAAACTTTAAAAATACCGGAAAAAGTGGAGGATATGGATTTATGGGCTATTGCACAATGTCTTTCATTAAAGAGAATAGAACTTCCTAAGAGTTTAAAGGGGAAATATTATTATCCTGATTATAGACCAAAAATAGATTTAGTATTTTATTGAATTTATTTTTTAGATAACAAGTATTTAATTAAGATTAGTAAGGGGTACTTATGAACAATTATATTGATGAAAAAATAATACCAATAAAGGTAAGTAACACCGATGAATCTCAACAATCCCTAGAGGAGGGATACTATATATCAGGCAGGCTTGAAACCTTTTCTAAGGAAAAGTATTTTGAGGGCTTAATATCAGCATATGTTCCTGATTCATTTATAAATATGCCTGATGAGGTTAAGGAGATAAAATATCCTACTAATTTTAGACCTGATATAATAAAAACCAATCTTTTAGGAGATATAGATTTAAGCTTTAGTCTTCTTACAAATGTAGAAAAAATTGATGTAGAAGTAATGGCAGTAGATTTTATGAATCTTCTTAGAAAATCTCATAAGGGAATAAAGCTTGGGAACTTAAATTATTTAAGTAAAGAGGGTTTTATAGAAATGAGATACTTTGATTTTACCTTAATGGGGGTAGATGAAAGGTTATATCACTTAATAGCTATGGGAGAGGTTAATGAAAAAGTACTTCAAGTAACTTTTAATTGTAGAGAAAATGATATTTATCAATGGAAAAGGGCAGTTATGGATATATTTGGAAGTATTGAATATAGGGGTAGGTAACTTATGGAAGAGAAAGCTTTTTTAGAAAAATACTTAAAAAAATTTAAGTATAAATGGATTACTGATAAGATACATTCTTCAAAAGGATACTTTGATGAAAGTCTTTTAGAAAAAAGTATAGAGCTTTTATCTAAAGTATATGAGATACAAAGGGAAAATGAAGATATAGAGTTATCAAGCCTTATACTCTTTAGCTTAAGCTCAAGCCTGTATACAAAAACTTATAAATATATGCTTTATGCAGCAAGTGGGAACTTATATATAGATAAGCCACTGGTGATTAGTTATTGGAAGCCTGAAAAGATAGATGAGGAAGTGGAAGATATAATAAAAGAGCTTAAAAGCAATATATACTTAGAGGAGCAGAAGTTAGAAGAAACTATAAGATTTGTATTAGAGGGTTATAACTATATAGCCACTGGTTATTGGAATAAGGTTATGGAAAGGATAGTCAAAACAGAAACTTTTATGAAAATCAAAAAGAGTAAGGATTTTAAGATACTTTCAGGAGCATATATGGGAGAGTTGGGGCAGATAAAAGTAAGCACAAACTAATAAGCTTTTGAGTAAGTATAAAAGTTAAGTGAACATCAAAATAATATGACATTCACTTACTATGATGCACACGAGTATGTGGTCAGCACAAAGGAAAACGCCTAAAGACATTTGATATAATAAAGCAGAGAGGAGTAATCTTAATGAAAAAGAGGATTATAAAGGGAAGTTCTATAAGACTTAACAGTGATATAAATATCGCTGCCGATGAAGTTATATTTAGTGGGAAAAAGTCAAAGACATGGGAAGACTTAAAACAACCATTTAAGGATGAATCTAAAATATTTAATAAGATACTTCCAAAACTGCTTGGAAGTATAAATGTAACAGCAGGAGTTCCAAGTGAAAAGGATAAGCTTATGTTAAAACTTCTTGGTGCTATCTCTGTTTGTGGAAGTGTAGATATAACTAAGGAAGCTGACGGCTTAGGATATGAGGTATCTTATACTAATGTATTAAACCGTGTTAGAAGTAGAGCTAAGGAAAGTTTAGGTAAACTTAGTGAAAATGAGATAAAAGAAGAGATGTATAAGATTATATCGGAAATGCTCGAAAAATCAGGTCCTGCTTTTGTTTCATGGAATCATCTGTTAATTAAGCTTATGAAAGAGAACAGCCTTGAAGATTTCTTAAAAGGAGCAAGAGCTGCGATATGTGCAATGACAGGAGATCCTGTAAATGCTAATACAGGTAACTTTATATATACAAAAGAAGATTTAAGTATTGGTGGTGTAGTGCCTCTTTCATTCACACGCTTTTATAACAGTAAAGCAGATGAAGTAGGAGTAATGGGAAAAGGTTGGAGGCATAGCTATGAGATTTCATTATCTATGGAAAAGGACTCTTGTATAATACATTTATCAGATGGACAGGATGAGACTTATTTTATAGATGATGATGAAAATATAATATCCATATTTGATGACTTTAACTGCCTTGAAAGATATGAGGAGGGCTTTAGGTATAAGTCTAAAGAGGGTGCTATCTATACTTTTAATAAAGAAGGCAGACTTGAAACTATAAAAAATAAAGAGGATATAGGACTTAACTTTTACTATGATAATGAAGGAAAACTAAAAAAAGTATCAAATGGACTTGGCAGTAGTTTTGAGTTTGAATATGACCACTCCTCTAGGCTTTCTTTGGTAAAAGATCATACAGGAAGAAAGATTAAGTACAGCTATACCGGAAAGCAACTTGGTAGTGCCTATGATGAGAGTGGTTTGGGATATACATATTATTATGAAAATGAACTCTTAACAAAGATACGAAACCCGAGAGGTGTTTATGTCCTTGATAATGCCTATGACGGAAATGATAGAGTAGTAGTGCAAAAGTTTGCCGACGGAGGTATTATAAAGTACGAGTATTATGAAGAGCAAAGCCGTACCTTAGTAAGAAATCAAAATGAAAAGGTGGAAGCATATACGCATGATGAAAACTTTAGAAATATAAGTACAGAGCGTGGAGAGGCAGTAGAGACATTTACTTACGATGACAGAAATCTTTTAACCTCATACACTGACAAAATGGGGAATAAAACAGAGTATTCCTATGATAAAGCAGGAAATAGGATAAAAACTGTACATCCTGACGGTCAGACAGAAAGAGTGGAGTATGATGAGAATAGAGTAACAGCCTATTTTATAGATGATATTAAAGTAGTAGAAAATACTTATGATGATAAGGGCAGGATAATAGAAAGTAAAAATGCACTTGGAATCTCTACAAAGTTTAAGTATGAAGATAATGAGAAGATAAATATAACCTTACCTGACGGCTCTGAAAGTCTAATAAGCTTAGATGAAAGAGGTAATATTTCAAGTATAAAAGAGGAAACCGGAAAAGTTACACACTATGAGTATGATAAATTAAACCGAGTAACTTTAAGCACTGACGGTAAAGGAAATAAAACTGCATTTACTTATAATGATAAGGACTTGATAACAAAGGTGGTAGATGCCTTAGGAAATAGCTGTGAATATAGCTATTCTGAAAACAGAAAATTAACTGAGTTTAAGAACTTTAATGGAGCAGTTACGAAGTTTGATTATAATGAAATGAATAAGATAAAGTCATTTACCCTGCCTGACGGAGGAGTATTTAACCTTGAATACGACCTTATGCAAAACGTAGTTAAGGAAATATTTCCTGATGGAGGAAGTATAAAATACACCTATGATGAGTATAATAACATAGAAAAGCAGGAATTTCAAAATGGAGGCATTTACCATTATGAATATGACCTAAACGGAAACAGAACTTCAGAAACAGACCCTTTAGGAAATAAGACTAAATTTAACTATGATGAAAGAGGTAGACTACTAAGTTATGAGGATGCTTTAGGGGCAGTTACAACTTATACCTATACTAAAAATACCTTAAGTATTACCGATGATATGGGAAATGTTAGGAAACTTAAGTATGATGAACTAGGAAAACTGATAGAAGACATCGGAATAGACGGTATTAAAAAAGAGTATGAGTATAATGAGCTTGGAAAGGTTACTTTAGTAAAAGTAAATGGAAAGGACAAAGTAAGATATAAGTATCATAAGGGTGGATTAGTACACAAGGCATTTTATACAGATAAAAGATATGAAATATTTAGCTACGATGAAAATCTAAACCTTATCAAAAGGGAAAATGATAAAGGCGATTATATTGAGTTTGTATATGATAAGCTAAATCGTATAGTGGAAGTTAAAAATAGCTTTTCTCAGAAACAAAGTTTTGTATATGATAGTGTAGGAAATTTGATAGAAGAAACAGATACACTTGGAAATACAACCAAATATGCTTATTCATTAAGCGGTAACCTTACTTCCGTACTTGATGCTATGGGAAATAGGACAGAATATGCCTATGATGTTATGGGTAGACTTATAACAGTGTACAGGCATAAGGGAGACGGCTTTGAGCTTGAGGCTCTTGAAAGGGAGATAGAAAAGGAAAATCTTTATGCAAAAGTTCCTAATGCAAAAGATTTAGAAGAAAAGAAACTAAATGCTCCAAGAATAATGAGATATTATAGAAATCTTATGGGAGAGGTTGAGTGTATAAAAAATGCTATTGGAGAGGAAGAACATTTCTCCTACGATTTAACCGGCAAAGTTATATCAAAAACAGATAGAGAGGGCTATGAAACTAAGTACACTTATACAGAGCTTGGAGATATAGAAAGTATCCTTTATGCTGATGAGAGAAAAGTGGAGTACACCTATAATAGTTTAAGGCAACTTATCAAGATAAAAGATGTGCTTGGAGAAATCAATATAGAGCTTGATAAACTGGGAAGAGCAAAAAAGGTTATTGACTATAAAGGTAGAGAAACAAAATATAAGCTTGGTACTTTTGGAGAAAGGCTTGAGCTTGAATATCCTGACGGAAAGAAAGTAAAGTATTCATATGATGATGAGTTTAATCTTATTAAACTTGTAAGTAATAGCGAAGAGATAAGTTATAGTTACGATGAATATGGCAGACTTATAAGAAAGGATATGTCTGATAATATAAGTAGCATTTATACTTATAATGAAAGTGGACTTTTAGAAAGTCTTACACATCTACAAAAAGAAAGAAAACTTGAAAAGTACAGCTATTTATATGACCTAGCAGGAAATAAGAGTAGCATTTCAAGGAAAAGAAGTGTACAGGTAGATATAGATGTAGAAAATCCTGAAAAAATAGAGGAAAAGCTATGGGAAGATACAGGAACATTTAATTATGAATATGATAAGCTGAACAGGCTTATATCTGTAAAAAAGGATAGTAGAAAACTTCATAGTTACAGTTATGATGCATTTGGAAACAGATTAACCTTTGAAAGCAAAGACAGTAATATACAATACATTTATAATGCACTTGACCAGCTTGTAGAAGAAAAGGGAGTATATCCTAATAGAAAATATAGTTATGATAAAAGAGGGAACTTAAAGTCTGTCTTAAGTGGAGGAGAACTTATAAGAGGTTATGAGTATGATACTTCAGATAGGCTTGGCTTAAGTTACAATTTTTCAGGACAAGCAAAGAATTATATCTATGACGGATTAGGAAATAGAATAGGAAATATAGAATATAGAGTAGATAAAGATGAGTTAAAAGATATTTCTAAAGACATCCTACAAGAACTTGATATAGTAAGTAAAGAAGAGTATTTACTTGATATAACCAAACCATACCATAACCTACTGCAAAGAAATGAGAAGTTTAGGAATATAGAGCATAGCCAAAGCTTTATATGGGATTATAACACTGCATTTATGGAAGAGGAAGATAAAACCTATGCCTATCTTGAGGACGAGATTGGAAGTCCTATAAGGCTAATTAAGCTTGGAGAAACAGAAGAAACTAAGCAAATGGTATATGGCTATGATGAGTTTGGAGTGGATACCTATAAAACTCAGGGTAAGATACAACCATTTGGCTATACAGGATATAGGCATGATAAGGTAGCTGATACCTACTTTGCACAGGCAAGAGAGTATATGCCAAGTGTGGGTAGATTTGGAGGAGAGGACTGGATAAAGGGAAATATAGAAAAGCCTTTTAGCCTTAATCAGTATGGGTACTGCTGGGGAAATCCTATGGGGTTAGTGGATAGGGACGGAAAAACACCGGAAATGGCTAGTAACTATTCACAAGTATTTGATATACTGAAAACAGGAACTGAAATGGCAGGAGCAGCTGCTTTAGCTGATAGTCCTGCACCTGGACCAATGGATTTAGTTGCATTAGGTATACTAGGTATAACATTAGTTGCATCCGGAGGAGTAGCAGTTGGTACATATATAAATAGTAAGGCAAAGGAGAAAGAAGAGGCTAGGATAATTGCGTTAGAACAAGTAAAAACAAAAAGACCTAATGAAACAGTTATATATAGACGTGGAAATGGAAATGCAACTAATTTAACTCCTAGACCCATAGATTTACATACAGGATTGTCTTATGAGTTGAACGTTCCAGCAGTATCGGAGTATACTATTACAACTATGGAGGCAATAAATGCAACAGGAGTATTAACGGCAGTTATAGATAAACCAAATCATGTTTCTGTAAGACCTGTAAATACTTTGGAGATG
>NZ_AZXX01000043.1:0-77921 GCF_000512995.1 Lachnoanaerobaculum sp. MSX33
CCTTTTAAAATTAGAAAATATAAGAAATGTAGATATAGAATTATTAGATATAATGAACTGTACTTTTAATTATTATAATAAATGGTATCGATTAAATCAATATACTTGATATAAATACAACACACTTTTGATTTCTCTTAAATTTATTGACTAATTACTCTTTTATAAATTTTCTCAACAAAAAAGCCCCGGTTTCCCCGGGACTGAAAATCAAAATAAATCACTCATCAAATCTTTTACACTATCAAAAGGGCCGTATAAGTCTTCATTATTTTGGGCAGACTCCATAGCTTTATATGTGGTTTCATTAGGCTCATCTATTTTCACCTCAAATGGTAGACCATGACATCTAAGAGCGCTTTCAACTCACTGTCCATCCTTAATGTAAGATTTCCCTTTGCCATTTCCACACCTCCTACTTACTATTTCGATGCCTCTTCTATCTTATCACCATCCTCCTTCTCCTTCAGCGCCATCTCCTGAGCCAGATTCACCACCTTGTTCTCAAGGAGCGACATCTGTATGCTCATAAAGAAAAGCTTGATAAGGAGCATGCCTATTATTATCAGATAGACTATATTGGCCGGGGATTTGGCGCCGACCAGGTCCGATATAAAATAAATTATTCTTGGGAATATGGCAAAAATTATCAGTATGATGGCAAAGACCACCCAGAAGAGTCCGTCCTCTATTCTTATCTTTGATTTTCTTATTTTTCTTATAATGACCAAAAACGACATTACAGATATTAAAATCAAACCTATTCTTAGTATAGCAGTCATATTTTTTTCTTCTCTCTAAAACTTTGAATAAATATAATGGAGCAAAGCATTCTAAACATATATTTGGCGGCATTTATAGGAGTAAGATAACTTATTCCGGCCACTCTTTCATCCATCTCGCCCTGTATCTCACAGACTCTCATGCCCTGTTTTATAAGATAGGATATGGTATCCGGCTCCGGTGCATAGTTAAGTCTGAGCGCAAACTCTGTAATCAGCTTTTCATTATACATTCTCATACCTGAGGTAGGATCATGGATTGTTGCACCTGTACTTAACTTTATTGCAAGGGCAATAAGTCTTGAGCCCAGCATTCTCATTGTAAACGGCTTTTTCTTGGTTACAAATCTTGAAACAATAACTATATCACATTCCTCGCATTTTTTTCTCATTTCAGGTATATATTCAGGTCTGTGCTGTCCGTCGCCGTCAAATTGTACCGCATACTTGTAGCCGTGCTTGTATGCATACTTCATTCCAGTCTGAAATGCACCTGCAAGGCCCAAGTTTACCGGCAAATCGATAATGTTAAATCCTCTTTCTCTGCAGATTTTAGATGTAGAGTCAATGGAGCCGTCATTTACAATCACATAGTCCACATCATTTAATGTATTTGTCAGTCGCTCTATTACATTTGCAATATTCTTTTCTTCATTAAACGCAGGTATTATTACCAATGTATCAGCCATATCTATCTCCAAAACTCTCTGTTCATACTGAAGGCTCTGACAACACTTTTGGGCAACTTCTTATAGTTTTTCCCTGCCAAAAATCCGGCATATTTGCAGGCACTTATATATACAAGCCTGATTGCACTGATATATGAATGTGTTGAAAGAAGATGCTCCATGGTTTTTAATACCATTTTCTTGCCCTCGTTCTCACTTTTTATATTCTTAAAGATATGAGGATTGCTTGCCTGTGACACTCCGATATCAAAGTTTCTTTTAAACTGCGCGACTCCGCTGTAATTATGAGAATGTGCTACCTTTGCCCATGCTTCGTATTTTATAAAATAGCCGTTTTCTATAAGCTTGTAGGCATAAAGCATATCTTCATTCAAAATCTGTCCGGTATCAAATCTGCCCAAAGCATCAAAGGTCTCTCTTTCGTATGCCGCACAGACATTTGAAGCAAAATATGTCTTTATTCCAAGAGTCTGTCTTTCATTAAATGACTTTATCATTGACTCTATAGGATAATTAAATTCTCTTGTAAACTTCTCTATTTTATTTGCATTTTTATCCGGTACCTGTCTTGCATAAGTCATCTTAATAGACTTATCCATCCCTCTAAGCAAATATTCGATAGTTTTCTTATCAAAGCAGACTGCGTCCTGAGTCATGCAAACAAAATACTCGGCCTTTGACTTTGACACCCCGAAATTTCTGGTGGCTCCATGGTCAAAATCCTGCTTTTCTATATGCTCCAATATAAGTTTCGTATCGCTTTCTTCAAAAAGCTCTTTTAATTTCTCTTCTATTCCGGTCTTATCCCATACATTTTTATCTGTATTTATAATAATAATCTTACCCGGCGCCACCGTCTGAGCCAGAAGTCTTTTTATTGATACCAAAAATTTATTGTCAGGTTTGTATGTAGGTATTATTACATCTACTAAATTCATTTTTTAACCTTTCTGAGTCCGAAAATCACTGCAATAAGGAATGATATTGAAAGTAACAGCATGGTTATCATATATGCAAAAGCCGCTCCGTTCATTCCGAAACTCTTTACCATAAAATCACTGATAAAATATGCAAGCACTGCCCCTACAGCATATATTGAAAATATAACTCCTGTCATTTCAAATATAACCAAACAGTAATATCCGAGATTTACTATTGCATAAAGTCCGCCACCAAGTATTACCAAAACCAAGGCTATTCTATAAGGCTCTATTGCATTTCCGACACTTCCAAGTGCAAGTTTCAAAACAGGAATTCCGAGAGTATATGCCATTCCCATTCCGAATAAAGTTGCTACAAATATAAATACCGCAATCTTTGATATGGTCGAAACAAACTTTTTTCTGTTACCTGTCTTATACAGCAATGAAAGCTTTGTAAGTATCGGCCTTATTATAAAACCTGCCATCAGATTTATAATGGATGTCGGGATAAATATTATACTGAAGTAGCCGTTTAGCTCCTCTCCAAGCCTGTAATTTACAGCATACTTTGCGGCCGCAAATATATAAAGATCTATAAAAGCTCCCAAAAAAAGCCATTTACTCTTATTTATCAAAGTTATATAAGAATTCTTTTTTACAACTTTATCAGGTCTTAATCGTCTTAAGGGCAGTATATCAAATATTATTGCGGCTATCACTATACTTGGTAAAAGCGCCAAAGAACTTAATTTTAAATCCTTTGTAATACCAAGCGTCGCAAGGAATATGCCTACACAAAATATTGTTCTGAAAAGCGTTGCTTTTCCGGTCATATCAAGCCTGTCCTGTCTTTGCATTTCAGACTCAAATATATCACAAAATCCGTCTAAAATCTTATACAGTGACAATATCATATATACTTCAAAGACATAGCTGTCTTTAGTCATAATGATTGTATATACAAAGCCTGCCAAAACAGCCAAAGCTGAGGTAATAACTCTAAGCCTCAGATAATCTCCGAAACTGTATTCATTTGAAACATCGGTAACCTGTATCGGCCTCATTCCAAAGTATGAAACTATATAAAGTTGCTGGCCTAATGTGGAGAATCCGAAGAAAAATATTCCTCCTGCATATGCTCCTGCAAGCTTTGTTACAGCCACACCCAGCAGCATGCTTGTAACGGCATATACGAGACTCCCAAGCATATTCCAAAAATATGCACTTCTTTCTTTACTGTCCATAATATATCCAAATCTATTTTAATTCCACCATGGTTATTTCTTTTGCAAAGAGGCCGTATTTTTTAACACTTAAATCATTTAGCTCTTTGCCTCTGCAAAGTCTTATAATTGCTTCCAGTTCGTTTACTCCTGCATTGTGAGTAAAAGGATAGCCTCCGCCAAATCTTGCATTCATATCTATTATATAGGCTTTCCCGTCCGATAAGAGTATATCCATATCAAGATTTCCTATATGAGAAAGAGTTTTTGCAATCTGCTTTCCCACAGCTTTAAGTTCGCTGTTTTCGGTAACCTCTGCAATATCGGTTTCGCCGGATCTCATGTCATATTTTCTCTTTACCGTAACACTTAGATTCTCACCTTCAAGATCATTGAAAATATCCAGTCCGAACTCATCGCCTTTGATCTTTTCCTGTATAAGTATTGCCCTGTTTATATCGGCATTTGACTCAAATCTCAAATATGATTTTTGAATACTTCTCTTCGCCTTTTCATAGAGAACTTCAAGTTCCTTTTTATTCTCGGCTTCAAAGATACTTAGTGAGCCCATTCCCCATCTGGGTTTTAAAATATAAGTTTTTTTATCAAAATCAGCCCCTTCAATTGCCTTATCAAGATCCAAATATGTTTCAGGCACAGGCATATTTATCTTCTTAAGATACTCAAGCATTTCAAATTTATCATTACAAATATTTATAACATCCTCATTTGAAACAATGACCTTTACACCCAAAGCCTCAAATTCGGCTTTATTCTTTGCGAGTATCATAAGGTCGATGTCAAAGAATGAAATTAAAATATCTATTTTTTCATTTTTACATATTTCCAGTAGAAACGGAATATAATCTTCATCATATATAAGCGGTGACTCAAAAGCCTTATCGGCCACACTCATAGCGGTGGTATTCATATCCGAATTTGTCGCCACGATATTTCCGCTTAATCCAAGATTCTTATATATGTCCCTTAAATAATCGATTATATATGCTCTTCTACCCACACTGGTTAAAAGTATATTCATTCTTATCTCACCTTACTCACTATCATCTTAAAGTTCTCATTTTTCATAACTACAGCCAATGCTATATAAATAATTACACCAAGCACTACCTGTATCAGAAGACTTAAAATACCGATTCCTATATGCTTACCTGCAATGTAAATAATAATTCCCATAATTATAGCAGGGATGAAGTTATTTAAAGCATCCAAACTCTGTTCTTTTAGGGTGTACCCTAAGAGCTTTCCGTTCGGTGCCGCATTGATATATGCACAAATCAGATCCGAAAAGGCCTTAAGCCCCACAAACACAAATACATTATACCTTATTCCAATCAGTAATATGGCAATTCCAAGAATCTTTTTTATAATTTCAAGCTTTAAAAATATATCACTTCTGCCCATAGCATTTAATGCCTCAAGGTTTGAGACATGAATCGGCCAAAATACATATGAAAAACACATCATCTGCAAAAACGGTATTGCAATCCTCCACTTCTCTCCAAGCAGTAAAAGTATCAGATTATCACTGATCGCCGCCAGTCCGCACATCATAGGTGCCACCACAAATGTGGAAAGTCTTACTGATGACTTTAAAAGTGCTTTTACATCTTCCTTACTTTCCTGTTTCTTTGACATGGCGGGAAGAAGTACGGACTGTATGGCTGATGAAAGATTGCTTACTA
Source organism: Lachnoanaerobaculum sp. MSX33 (assembly GCF_000512995.1). Lineage (NCBI taxonomy): Bacteria > Bacillati > Bacillota > Clostridia > Lachnospirales > Lachnospiraceae > Lachnoanaerobaculum > Lachnoanaerobaculum sp. MSX33. The sequence continues at coordinate 5,324 of NZ_AZXX01000043.1, forward strand.
CAAGCTTTGGAAATTGCTCACCTCTGTTGAATGAGCCGAGCATATCTTCACTGTATGCCTTACCTATAACAAGTCCGTGTATATTTGTAAAAATCGTATCTATCAGTGATGCGACCAAGAGCTTTGAGCCATAGGCAAACATGGTTTTTAATCTCTCCAAGCTGAACTTAAGTCCCGGAAAATATTTTATACCTATACCGAGTATTATAAGAAGTGCAAAATAATATACTATCTGCTGAAAAACCAAAGCCCAGACCTTGGCTCCCTCAAGCGCCATAATTACACTCACACTGCCTGAAATCACAGACGAAAGAAATGTTGCAATAAAAAGAGTTTTAAACTTCATGTTTCTGGCAACATATGAATTTTCTATTGATATAATACTTCCGGGCAGTATTATTATTCCCATAACTCTCAGTATGTCGATAAGCTCGGGATTTTTATATATACCTGCTATAACAGGTGACCCCAAAAATAGCAGTATATATATTGCCAGTGATAAGAGTACATTAAAAATCAGCACAGATGAAAAGTCCAAATCATCCGCATGAAACTTTTGTATCAGTGCTGAAGCAAATCCGTTTTGTACCAAAACATTGGCTATTGTTGTAAATATCAAAACTATTGCAACTATTCCATACTCTGACGGGCTTAAAAGCCTGGCAAGGAGTACCGACACTATAAACTGGACTCCCTGCGAACCTCCGTTTTCAAGTATTTTCCAAAAAAGAGATGTGGAAATCTCACTTTTATTTTTCTTATTCATCAGATATTCAACATCTCTCCTATTGTAAGTATTTTTGAACTTTTAAAAAATGAATATTTCAGGATATCTCTTATCTTTGATACTCTGTTTTTAGATTTCATATTTGCAAATGCATTTAAATATTTGCGTGCAAAATATGTATCGGCCGACCTGCTTTTTCCAAGTTCATCTTTATATAATCTTAAAAACTCCTCCACCTGTGCAAACATACAGTCATAGTTTTCTCTTATCCTTTGTTTGTTTCTCCTTTTTATATTGCGAAGTTCCAGAGGATTATTTGCACCAAGTTCATTGCTTTCATGTTGACGATATTTTACAAGGCATTCATTAAGATAACCGACCTTACCGAATGTAAAAGCGATCAGTCCAAGCCACCAGTCATGCATAAAAGAAACCTCAGGCCTTTTATATATATCAAGCAATGCTTTATTTATTATCACCGTATTTCCTGTAATATTGTTTTCAACAAGATATCTTGAAAAACTTTTTTCGGTGCTTATTGTATAAAGGTATTTTGACTCCTTTTTTGCATACTTTATGGCTTCATTTATACCTGTAAGCTCACTCATTTTTTTGTTTTGTGAATTCAGGTTTTCATCCACTATCTCCAAATCCGAATGCACAAGTATCGGCATTTCTTTGCCATACCTTTTTTCAAGCCTTTGTATGGCCTTCAAACTTTTTTCGAGCTTGTCGCTTTCCCAAAAGTCATCCTGATCGCAGAGCGCAATATATTCGGCATCAGCCATATCAAGCAGATTGTAAAAGTTTTCTTTTGCACTGTGAGTATTGCTCTGAACAACCTTTATCTTCTCGCCCAATACACTCTCATAGCTTCTTAATATTTCAAAAGTACAATCGCTTGAATTATCGTCACTTGCAAGTATATAGTAGTCCTTAAAACTTTGACTTGTTATACTTTCTATCTGCTCAGGCAAAAATCTTTCACCGTTATAGGTCGCAAGTAAAATTTCTATCATACGCATTCCTAGAGTAATCCGAAAATAATCACTTCAAGCCTTACAAATGCAAAGAAAACTTTTGCAAATATCTGCTGAAGAGGGTTTATCTTCAGATAATTTTTATAAAAATACATTGTGGACTCTTCTCTGATTTTCTGGCGTGAATAGAGGCTTTTTAAACTTTTTTTGATGCTTGCGGAATGTATATGCTTATACTTATATCCTGTAATAACGGCAGTCTTTAAGCCTATGCCTTCCATCTTTTTTGAAAGCAGATCCTCCTCACCGTATAAAAACATCTTTTCATCATAGCCTCTTAACCTTATAAAGGCGTCAACTCTTACCATAAGGAGTGCACCAAGTACGGCACCTACTTTTCTTATCTTGGCATTATAAAAGTTTCTGTCATAATGAAGAGCCTTTGTAAAGATTCGCCTGCATATCGGACCGTTCTCCGCTAAGGAATGAAGAAAATCTCTCATCGGCCAACATGAAGCACCTTTAAGTACATTTTCTCTGCTGCCGTATACATCATTTGTTTCTACCAAAGGAGCGCATATGCCGATATCCTCATTTTTTTCCATAGCGGACTTTAAGACTTTAACCACTCTTTCTTCAAAGTCCGTATCGGGATTTGCAATCAAAGCCAGATCCATTCCAAGCTTTTTCGCCACGAAAATACCGATATTATTTCCTGCTCCATATCCCTTGTTTTCATGGTTTTCTACAAAGTAAATTTTTTCATTATCTTCACAATAGCTTTTCAATCTGATTCTTGAATCGTCATTTGAGTCATTGTCTACCACAATTACTTTATCAAATACACCATAGTCTGCCGTCTTTCCAAGGACCTTTAAGGTATTATCCGCATCATTATAATTTAATACTACTAAAGCTGTTTTCATTTGCTCTCCTTATTTTCTTTCAGAATGCTTTTTATATGCTTTATCTATGTAATACTCGGATATTCTTTTTCTTACAGCCGGGCAAATAAATGTAACCAAATCCATCATATGATATATAAGCATATACAGATTCTTCCCCTTTTCTGTAGGAACATCTTTAAAAGGAGTCTTCTTCTTAAAGTAATCATATGCTTTCTTATACGGATTAAAACTTCCCGCTATCCAAGGTCTCTCATCTCCGGCAAAATGTAATATTACCGGTCTTCTCTTTGCTTCTTTAAGATCCTTCTTTGTGTAGGAAAGGCTTGCACCATAAACTTTAATAAATGAATTGTATGAAAAATATTTATAATTTGTGAAGAAATTATACTTAGGCAAAAGTTTCTTTATCTTCCATCTGAGTACACCGTTTATGGCATCCTGCTCCCCGAAAAGGCTCTTATCCCATATACTTTTGCTGTAACTTATAGTCTTTTCTCCAAGATTATTCTCTCTCCACTTTTTCAGATCTATAAGCAAAAGTCCGGCATTTACATAAGATGCCTCATAGTCAAGTCCTATTTCATACCTGACTCTCTCAAGTACTGTAGGCTCTTCCACTGCAGCTATTATATTTTCTCCAAGCTTTGTATTGTATAATCCCCTTATAGAACGCAATATAACCATATCGCAATCCAGATAAAGTATTCTATCAACATCTTCCGGCAATATCTCACCTACAAGCAATCTACCCATCTTGCTGATATCAAATGTAGAATCCTGTATACCTGTATCAAAATATTTTGATGTATCATTCAGTTCTATTATTTCTACATCTCTACCAAACTTTTTTGCTATACTTTTCAATTTGCCCAAAGAGTCCTCACCAATTCCTGTGGAAATGATGAAGACTCTGATATCTTTTTCGTATCTGTTTCTCTCATATAGCGAATATAAGCTGACACCCAGGTGCACTGCAAATTTTTCATTTGCTATATAAACTATATTCATACTTACCTCATTTATTATTATATGAACATAAAGGAATACACACTTTAATACGCATGTATTCCTTTAATTAAAAGTACTTTTAATAGAACAATCTATTTACTGCAGAGAATAAAGCTCTGATAGATGATCTTGTAATATTGCCTGAAATACCTACACCATAAGTGGTCTTTCCGCTTTCCACATCAAGCATATGGATATATGAAGCCGCCTTTGCGTTTGAACCTGATGCAAGAGCATGCTCATTGTAATCAAGAACCTTAATTCCCTTGCCGACCACATTTTCAAGACCTCTCTTAACAGCATCGATAGGACCGTTTCCGGTACTCTCAAATACTTTCTCTTCGCCGTTAAATGTGTATGTAACCTTAACATATGTAGAGAAATCTCCGTCCTCATCGGCATCTGTAATAATACATTTGTTGAAATGCAGAGGTTCTTTCTTCTCAATGTAATTTTTCTCAAATTCCTTGTAGATCTCTTCAGGTGAAACTTCACCCTGTGCTTCTGAAATCTTTTGGATAATATCTGCGAATTCCTTATGCATACCCTTCGGCAATTTGAAGCCGTAGAATGTATCCATGACAAATGCAACTCCGCCTTTGCCTGACTGTGAGTTTATTCTTACTACAGGCTCATACTCACGACCGATATCTGCAGGATCTATAGGCAGATAAGGAACCTCCCAGTACGGGTTGTTTCTCTGTCTCATAGCCTGAACACCCTTATTGATTGCATCCTGATGTGAACCTGAAAAGGCCGTAAATACAAGCTTTCCTGCATATGGATGTCTCGGGTCGATGCTCATCTTTGTGGTTCTCTCATATACATCTATGATTTCTTTGATATTGCTGATATTAAGATTCGGATCAATACCCTGTGAAAACATATTGTAGGCTATATTTAATATATCCACATTTCCTGTTCTCTCACCGTTTCCAAAAAGAGTACCCTCCATTCTGTCGGCTCCTGCCAAAAGTGCAAGCTCAGCAACGGCTGTACCTGTACCTCTGTCGTTATGAGGATGTGTGGAAAGTATTATTGCCTCCCTGTTCTTAAGATGGGTACTCATCCACTCTATTCTGTCTGCAAATACATTAGGTGTTGTCATCTCCACTGTATTTGGCAGATTGATTATTATCTTATTATCCTTTGTAGCACCCCATGCATCAACTACGGCATCACATACATCAAGCGCAAAGTCAAGTTCTGTTCCCATAAAGCTCTCGGGTGAATATTCCAATATAATTTCACCGTCATGGTCTTTCATATACTTCTTAACAAGAGCTACACCTTCAAGTGCAATATTTTTTATTCCTTCTCTGTCAAGAGCGTATACCACGTCTCTTTGTAATGTATCGGTGGAATTATAGATATGCATTATACATTTTTTAATTCCCTTTATAGCTTCAAAGCTTCTTTTTATAAGATGCTCTCTACACTGGCAAAGTATCTGTACTACAACATCATCCGGAATCAGTTTTCTGTCCACAAGCTGACGAAGGAAGTCAAATTCTATCTGGGATGCTGCCGGGAAACCAATCTCTATTTCCTTAAAGCCCAACTTTACAAGCAGATTAAACATTTCTATCTTTTCTTCTACCACCATCGGTTCGACCAATGCCTGGTTGCCGTCTCTTAGATCTGACGAACACCATATAGGTGCTTTCTCTATTTGCTTATTCGGCCATGTTCTCTCTTTAAAATCCACTACAGGATTTCTCTTATATCTTTCAATATGATACATTTAATCTCTCCTCTTTCCTAATCTAAGTTTAAGCTTTGTCCCATTCTCTAATTTTTGTCCCCCTATATTAAAAGTCCTTCTTTTCCCATAACTTTTATTACTTCATCTGTATATTTTTCGCATTCTTCCATGCTCTTTGCTTCTACCATTACTCTGATAAGAGGCTCCGTACCGCTTGGACGAAGAAGTATTCTTCCGTCATTTCCAAGTGCTTTGCTTACTGCATCTACCGCCTCAAGCACCGCCTTGTTTTCTCCGGCTTTTTGCTTGTCCACAACTTTCACATTCTTTAGAACCTGTGGGAAGATATCCACTTCACTTGCAAGTTTTGATAAAGTCTGCTTGGTTTCAAGCACCACCTCCATTACCTTAAGTGAGGTAAGTATTCCGTCACCTGTTGTGGCATGTTTTGCAAATATAATATGTCCCGACTGCTCACCGCCAAGGCAGTGACCGTTGTTTTGTATATTTTCATATACATATTTATCACCCACGGCAGTCTTTTCAAAGTTTATATTTTCTCTTTCAAAGGCTTTGTATAGTCCGAAGTTTGACATAACTGTTGTAACTACGGTGTTGTTGAAAAGCTCTCCTCTCTCCTTCATATACTTGCCGCAAATATAAAGAATAAGGTCTCCGTCCACCACATTACCGTTTTCATCAACACAAAGGCATCTGTCGGCATCTCCGTCATAGGCAAAACCTATGTCACAACCGTTTTCCAAAACACATTTTTGAAGGCTCTCCATATGTGTTGAGCCGCAATCTGTATTTATATTTATACCGTCAGGATTGTTATGAATTACATAAGTATCCGCTCCCAAAGCATCAAATACATTCTTTGCAATGCTTGAAGCCGAACCGTTTGCAAGATCCAGTGCCACCTTCTTTCCCTTAAAGGATCTGGTAGCTATAGAGATTAAATATCCTATATATCTGTTTCTACCTGCGGCATAGTCTATCGTTCTTCCGATATCTTCCTTTGTTGCAAAAGGAATGGCATCTGCAGTTCCGTCAATATAGCTTTCTATCTTTTCTATAACTTCCTCTTCAAGCTTTTCACCTTTACCGTTGATTACCTTTATACCGTTGTCATAGTATGGATTATGGCTTGCGGAAATCATTATACCGCAGTCAAAATCATCACTTCTTACAACATAGGATACACTTGGTGTTGTAGTAACATGAAGCAGATATACATCAGCTCCGGATGCTGTAAGTCCCGCTACCAAAGAATACTCAAACATATAGCTTGATCTTCTTGTATCCTTACCTATAGCAACTCTGCATTTTTTCCCGTCCTTAGAGTAGAAGCTTCCCAAAAATCTTCCGACCTTATATGCATGTTCAACTGTAAGGTCTATATTTGCTTCTCCTCTAAATCCGTCTGTACCGAAATATTTTCCCATTATCTATTCTCCAGTTCTGACAAGTATCTCTTTAGAGCGTCCTGCCACGAAGGCAAAAGTTCAAATCCGTTTTTTGTCAGCTTTGATTTATCCATTCTTGAGTTGTGTGGTCTCTTTGCCTTTACCGGAAATGCATCCGACGATACCGGCGTTACCGCTACATCAAGTTTTGCCTGCTTGAATATCTCAACTGCAAAATCATACCATGAGCAAAGCCCCTCATTGGTTGCATGATATCTGCCGTATTTATCACTTACAATCATATCTACCAAAAGTCTTGAAAGATCCGGTGTATATGTAGGTGATCCGATTTGATCGTTTACCACGCTTACAGCTCCTCTTTCTTTTCCGAGTCTTATCATTGTTTTTATAAAGTTATTTCCATGAAGTCCGAATACCCAAGAAATTCTTACTATAAAATATTTCTCAAGTAATTCTTCTACATATAGCTCTCCCTTATATTTTGCCATACCGTATACATTGAGAGGTGCTCTACTATCATCCGGTTCCCAAGGTCTTTCGCCTTCTCCGTCAAATACATAGTCTGTTGAAATATACATCATGGAAAGGTCAAGTGCCTTTGCCACCTTCGCAATATTTTTAGTACCTGCCGCATTTATCTTCGTTACAAGGGCTTCATTATCTTCCGCCGCATCCACTGCGGTATATGCCGCACAGTGGATGATTGCATCAAGCTTTTTATCTGCATTGATTTTTTCTATTAATTCCTTTGTCGCCTCAGGATCCGTAATATCCAAATCATCAATGTCTATGCCTATCGCATCAATATTTCTATTTGACAACTCGCAAAGAAGATCGCTTCCAAGCTGACCCTTTGCACCTGTTACCAATACTCTCATTAAAGTCTTTCTCCGTACATATTCTCAAAATACTTTGTGTATTCGCCACTGATGATATGCTCCCACCAGTCTTTATTGTTAAGATACCATTCAATAGTCTTTACAATACCTGTGTCAAATGTATACTCCGGCTTCCATCCAAGCTCGGTTTCTATCTTGGTCGGGTCTATGGCATATCTTCTGTCATGTCCCGGTCTGTCCGTTACAAACTTAATAAGGCTTTCAGGCTTGTTAAGCGCCTTAAGTATTGTCTTTACAACTTCAAGGTTTGTTCTCTCATTGTGTCCGCCGATATTGTATACTTCACCTACTCTACCCTTTCTTACTACCAAATCGATAGCCTTGCAGTGGTCTGTAACGTATAGCCAGTCTCTTACATTGTCACCTTTTCCGTATACAGGAAGCTCCTCATCATTGAGTGCTCTGCTTATGATAAGCGGAATAAGCTTCTCAGGGAAATGGTAAGGTCCGTAGTTGTTTGAACATCTTGATACGGTCACAGGAAGTCCATATGTTCTGTGATATGCAAGTACAAAAAGGTCCGCACTTGCCTTTGATGATGAATATGGGCTTGATGTATGAAGAGGTGTTTCTTCTGTAAAGAACAAATCAGGTCTGTCAAGAGGAAGGTCTCCGTATACCTCGTCTGTGGATACCTGATGATATCTCTTAATTCCGTACTTTCTGCAAGCATCAAGTAAAGTTGTGGTTCCCATTACATTTGTTCTTACAAAACTCTCAGGATCTGTTATCGATCTGTCTACATGGCTCTCTGCTGCAAAGTTGATTACCACATCAGGCTTCTCTTCTTCAAAAAGTTTGAAAATAAATTCTCTGTCAGCTATATCACCCTTCACAAATTTGTAATTAGGTGCATTTTCCACCGGCTTCAAAGTCTCCAGATTTCCTGCGTATGTAAGAAGATCAAGATTTATAATCATATCCTCAGGATATTGATTTACCATATAGTGGACAAAATTTCCGCCGATAAATCCTGCACCGCCAGTAACAATAATTTTCATAATTAACCTCTTTTATAGTTTTAATTTTATAAACCGGACTGAGTCTTTAAAGATTCCCGGCCCTAATAAATCATAAATTATGACTGATGTATATGGTCTATGTATTTACCGTCATATACATCTTTAAGATATTTGCCATACTGATTTTTCTTGAATATTTCATAAGCTTTCAAAAGTTCTTCATCATTTATCCAGCCGTTTAAATACGCAATCTCTTCCAAGCAGGCAATCTTTCTGTGCTGATGTGTCTCCATCGTGTATACAAAGTTGGTAGCCTCAACAAGGCTCTCATGTGTTCCTGTATCCAGCCATGTAAATCCCTGTCCGAGTACTTTCACCTCAAGCTCACCTTTTTCAAGATAGATCCTGTTAAGATCTGTAATCTCAAGCTCTCCTCTGGCAGAAGGCTTTAAATTCTTAGCGTACTCAACCACATCATTATCATAGAAGTAAAGTCCTGTAACACAGTAATTGCTTTTCGGTTTTTCAGGTTTTTCCTCTATGGAAACTGCCTTGCCGTTTTTATCAAACTCTACAATACCGAATCTTTCAGGATCGTCTACATAGTATCCGAATACTGTAGCTCCCTTTGTCTTTGAAGCTGCTGATTTCAAATGATTCTTAAGTCCATGTCCATGGAAAATATTGTCTCCAAGTATCATCGCCACCGGCTCATTACCTATGAACTTCTCTCCGATAATAAATGCCTGTGCCAGTCCGTCAGGGCTTGGCTGAACTGCATATTCCAGTTTCAGTCCGAATTGTGCACCGTCTCCAAGTAATTCTTTAAATCTCGGAGTATCATCCGGTGTGGAAATTATAAGTATCTCTCTAATCCCTGCCTCCATCAATACGGAAATAGGATAATAAATCATTGGCTTGTCATAAATAGGCAATAGCTGTTTTGATGTAACCTTTGTAAGCGGATATAATCTTGTGCCGCTACCACCTGCTAATATAATACCCTTCATTGTTCGTCCTCACTTTCGCTAGGGCTTTTTCAACCTCAAAGCCGTTATGAATATAACTTTCAATAATTTTTATAATACCATAATTTGACAAATCTGTGAAGAAATAAAAAACTTGCACCAAGATTATTCTTAATGCAAGTTCTGTTATCATTGTTTCAGGTCTAAAGCTTCAACAAGATCGTCTTTGCCCTATCACTTTTTATTCCGGAATCTTTATATTACAACTTGATAATCTATTATAATAAATGTAATTACTATTCTCTATTGTTATATAAAATACCTTCAATTTCACTGTCTATTAAATCTGCTTTATATCTGTTATCTATTATCTCCTCCGATATACTTTGCAGGAACGAAATAAATTCTTCTCTAAAAAAATATAATTCTTCTCTTTTAATACAGTCTAATATATTATTTACAATCCAGTAAACCAGTTCATCTTTATATATTTCATTTACATTATCTATAACATTTTTATATGCATTTATCTTGTGCATATAGTTTTCTTTGGAAAATGTTCTGGAGATTGATTTATCTCTAATAAAATAATAATTCAGATACTTCTTAACATAAACTATTCTGTTAGATTTACTTATAATCTCAGGAATTAATGACAAATCCTCAAAGTACTTACTTTCAAATGAAAATCCGGCCCATATCTCTCTTTTGTAAAGCTTATTCCATGCAAGTTGCATATACTTGCCATCTTTCAAGTATTTATCGACCGGTACTATGCCACCATCTAAACTCAAACTTTCGATTTCTTCTTTTTTTCCATTTTCATGCACTTTAATAACATCGCAAAATGCAATATCCGCTTTTTGAAATGTTATCGCCATATAAAGTTCCTTATATATATCTTTATTTACATAGTCATCTCCATCAAGAAATGCGATGTAATCTCCGTTTGAGTGCTGCACTCCATAGTTTCTTGCCTTTGATACCCCACAACTTTTTATATGAAATACCTTTACATTGTCATTTTTATAAGCAAACTCGTCAGCTATTTTCCCCGAATCATCTGTGCTTTCATCATCAACTATTATTATTTCTATTCCACAAAAGCTTTGATTTAATAACGAGTCTATGCATCTATGTAAATATTTTTCCAGATTAAATACAGGTATAATGACTGAAATCCTATAATTGTTCATTATTCACCTCGATTACCACTTAAATGATACCCCCTACTATAGATACTAAAATTTTCTATTTTAAAAAACTCTGTAATTCTAAAAAAGGATTGTATGCCACTATTCTTTTAAAATAACATACAATCCTTATAATTTATTTAATCCCTGCTACATCCAGACGAACCAATGCTCTTCTGAGTGCAAGCTCAGCTCTGGCAACATCTATACCATCTCTTTGAGAAAGTCTTTTTTCAGCTCTCTCCTTTGCTTCTTTGGCTCTGTTAACATCTATCTCGTCACCATACTCACATGAATCGGCAAGTATTGTAACTTCATCCTGTAAGATCTCCGCAAAGCCTGAGTGAAGAGCACAAGTCTTTACACTTCCGTCCTCACAATGTATAGATAATTTACCCGGTGCTATTACATTTACCATAGGGATATGCTTGGCATATATACCGACATTTCCCTGTGTTGTTGTAAACTCCACCATTGTAGCATCCCCTTCAAAAAAAACATGGTCGGGACACATTATCTTTAATGCAAACTTGTCCATACTACCTCCTATTTAGAGGCACGCTCTACAACCTCGTCGATAGTTCCTGCATTTAGGAAATATTGCTCAGGTATATCGTCATGCTTTCCTTCAAGAATTTCTCTAAATCCTCTGATAGTCTCTGATAGAGGTACATACTTTCCGTCAATTCCTGTAAACTGTGTTGCCACGAAGAACGGCTGTGAAAGGAATCTCTGGATCTTTCTTGCTCTTGCTACAGTAAGCTTATCTTCTTCAGAAAGCTCATCCATACCAAGCATGGCAATAATATCCTGTAACTCTTTATACTTCTGCAATACCTCCTGTACGCTCTGTGCTACCTGATAATGCTCTTCTCCCACTATATGCGGTGAAAGTATTCTTGAAGTAGAACCAAGAGGATCTACCGCAGGATAAATACCCATCTCCACTATAGAACGGTCAAGAACCGTAGTAGCATCAAGGTGAGCGAATGTATTTGCAGGAGCAGGGTCGGTAAGGTCATCCGCAGGCACATATACAGCCTGAACAGATGTAATTGAACCGTTCTTTGTAGAAGTGATTCTCTCCTGAAGCGCACCCATCTCTGTTTGAAGTGTAGGCTGATAACCTACCGCAGAAGGCATACGTCCAAGAAGCGCTGAAACCTCTGAACCTGCCTGTGTAAATCTGAAGATATTGTCGATGAAAAGAAGTACATCCTTTCCACCCTGATCTCTAAAATATTCCGCCATTGTAAGACCTGTAAGTCCTACTCTCATTCTCGCACCCGGCGGCTCGTTCATCTGACCGAATACCATGGTTGTCTTATTGATAACTCCCGAGTCGGTCATTTCGTGGTATAAGTCATTACCCTCTCTGGTTCTCTCACCTACACCTGTAAATACTGAATAACCACCATGCTCTGTTGCGATATTTCTGATAAGCTCCTGGATAAGTACGGTTTTACCTACACCCGCACCACCAAAGAGTCCAATCTTTCCACCCTTTTGGTATGGACATAAAAGGTCAACTACTTTGATTCCTGTCTCAAGAATCTCGGTCTGCGTAGACTGCTCCTCAAAGCTTGGAGCCTTTCTATGTATAGGAAGGTACTCCTCTACCTTAGGTGGTTCTTTCTTATCAATTGCCTCTCCAAGTACATTGAAAATTCTACCTAGAGTGTTTTCTCCAACAGGAACTGAAATAGGCGCTCCTGTTGCTCTTGCTTCCATTCCACGAACAAGTCCGTCTGTACTTCCCATGGCAATGGTTCTTACTATATCATCTCCCAGATGCTGTGCAACCTCTACAGTGAGCACTCCGTCAGCTGTATCTATCTTTATTGCCTCATTGATCTGTGGCAAGTGTCCTCTGGAAAACTTAATATCCAAAACGGCACCGATAATCTGGGTTATTTTGCCAATATTTGGCTCTGCCATCAACTTTTCTCCTTCCTCTTCTTCATCCGTTTCCGGTCGTTATTCTATGGCGTTGGCTCCGGCCACAATCTCTGTAAGCTCTTGAGTGATAGCACCCTGACGAGCTCTGTTATACTGTAATCCGAGCTTATCTATAAGTTCTTCCGCATTTGATGTTGCAGAATCCATAGCGGTCATTCTGGCACCGTTTTCTGAAGCAACAGACTGCATCAGACCTCCATAAATAACAGAAGAAATGTATTTTGGAATTATAGCATCCAATACTTCATCTTCATTGGGAGAATAATTCATAAGGGCTCTTGGACCCTCACTTTCTGTAGTCTCAGGCTGTAATAAATCTTCCTTGCTGATAGGAAGCAATTTCAAAAGTACGGGATCATGTACCACCGTATTCTTGAAATTGGTATATATCACATAAATCTCTGAGAGCTTTCCGCTTTCATAGTCGTCAAGCAATACCTTTGTAATATCTGCGGCATCCTTGTACAGCGGCTCTTCCACAATCTCTGAAAAGTCTCCCTCTACTTCAAAGCCTTTATGTAAGAGTGTATCTCTACCTTTTTTACCCACTGCATATATAAGTGTTTCATTGCTTTTGAATTCGCTTATTACCTGCCTGCTTACAGCATTGTTATAGCCTCCTGCAAGGCCTCTGTTACCTGTAATAACCAATACTCCTGTCTTACCGCCGTCATTCTTCTTAAGATACTTATGAGATATATTCTCACTTTTCTCAAGCATTGATGCGATAGTTTGATACATTACGGTAAAGTAAGGCTTGGAAGCATCCGCTTTTGCCCTTGCTTTTTGAAGCTTAACCGTTGCTACAAGTTTCATGGCTTTGGTAATCTGAGCAGTGCTTTGTATCGCCGCACGCCTACGCTTTATTTCCTTCATTGAAGCCATAATACACCTGCACTATGCTTTCTTACATTCATTGATAACATCTGTAAGTCTTTTTGCCAAATCGTCGGAAATTTCTTTCTTATCTCTAATCTCAGCAGCTATCTCAGGATGCTTGCTCTCTATAAATCTGAACAACTTATCCTGGAACTCAAGTACCTTCTCTGTAGGAACATCAAGCAAAAGTTTCTTTGTAGCGGCAAAGATAATTATTATCTGATATTCAACCGCCATCGGCTTGTAGTTTGGCTGCTTTAAGATTTCTCTGATTCTCTCACCCTGTGCCAACTGATTCTTTGTAGCTTCATCAAGCTCTGAACCGAACTGTGCAAATGATGCAAGCTCTCTGTACTGTGCAAGCTCGACTCTTATAGGTCCTGCAATCTTCTTCATAGCCTTGATCTGTGCGGAACCACCTACTCTTGATACTGAAAGTCCGGCATTGATAGCAGGTCTGAATCCCGCATTGAACATCTCCGTCTCAAGATAGATCTGACCGTCGGTGATAGAAATAACATTTGTAGGAATATACGCTGAAACGTCTCCTGCCTGTGTCTCTATTATAGGCAATGCGGTAAGTGAACCGCCGCCAAGGTCTTCTGACAATCTTGAAGCTCTCTCAAGAAGTCTTGAGTGAAGATAGAATACATCACCCGGATAAGCCTCACGGCCCGGTGGTCTCTTAAGAAGAAGTGAAAGTGTACGATATGCGGCAGCATGCTTTGTAAGATCATCGTATACTACGAGTACATCCTCTCCTCTTTCCATCCATTCCTCACCTATAGCACAACCTGAGTAAGGTGCGATATATTGAAGCGGTGCAAGATCACTTGCAGTAGAAACTACTACTGTAGTGTAGTCCATAGCACCGTAATCCTCAAAAGTCTTTACAATTGATGCAACAGTAGAAGCTTTCTGTCCTATAGCTACATAGATACAGTGAACATTTTGTCCCTTTTGATTGATTATAGTATCTACAGCGATAGAAGTCTTTCCTGTCTGTCTGTCACCGATTATAAGCTCTCTTTGTCCTCTTCCTATAGGAATCATGGCATCAATAGCCTTTATTCCTGTTTGAAGCGGTGTATCTACCGATTTTCTTTCGATAACACCATGTGCAACTCTCTCTATTCTTCTAAAGGTATCTGAAGTTATAGGTCCCTTTCCGTCGATTGGCTGTCCAAGCGCGTTTACAACTCTACCTGTAAGTGCATCTCCTACAGGAACCTCTACAACTCTACCTGTGGTCTTTACTGTATCACCCTCGCTGATATTCTTCTTATCACCAAGTAAAACAGCACCGACATTGTCCTCTTCCAAGTTAAGAACCATGCCGTAAACATCTCCCGGGAATTCCAGAAGCTCACCCTGCATAGCCTTTGCAAGACCATGTATTCTGGCAATACCGTCTGCCACCTGGATAACAGTACCCACATCTGATACCTCGAGTTTAGTTGAATACTTATTTATCTGCTCTTTTATAACTGAGCTGATTTCTTCAGGTCTTAGATTCACTAGACTCGTACCTCTTTTCTTTAAACTTTTTGCCGGTAATACGGCTTATGATAACATTTTTCTCATCTTATCAATTCTTGTTTTTACACTTGAATCCACAACTCTGTCACCGATTCTGATGACAATACCGCCTATAATACTCTCATCAACGACATATTCCGCTTCGAGAGACTTATAATGTGATGACTTCAAAAGCTCATCCACTATTCTCTCCTTCTTTGAATCATCAAGCGGCAGCGCAGTCGTAACAGTTGCCTTTCCGATAAGAAGAAGCTCCTTTACACAATCTATAACATAATCAAGTATAGGTAAAAGTTCAGCCTGTCTCTTCTTTTCGATTATAGTCAATAAAAATCCCATTGAATCCACACTGATGTGTTTCTCAAATATTCCCTTTATAAAGTCGATTTTTTCCTCATCGTCCATCTTAGGTGAATCAAGAAGTTCTATAATCTCGACATTCTCAAGCAAAGTATTTTTTACGGATTTTATCTCCTCAAGTGCATCAATCAGATTGTTCTTTTCAGATACTACCGACACATAAGCATCTCCATATACTTTGGACACTAATTTTGCCATGTACCATCTCCGATTTCTTTTAAAGTCTCTTCAACAAGTCTATCCTGCACTTCAACATTCATTGCAGAATTGACTGCCTTGCTTGCAATAATCGAAGCAACATCCACTATATTTGATTTTACTTCTTCCATGGCTTTTTTCTTTGCCAACTCTATTTCGTTGTTAGCCCTGTCAGTAATTCTTCTAGCTTCCGCCTTTGCTTCTTCTATGATTTCGTTTTCTCTATCCTTTGCCCTTTTTCTGGCATCCTCTAAGATAGCGTCAGCCTGCTTTTGGAAAGAGGCCAATTTTTCTTCGTACTCCGCCTTAAGAGCATCAGCTTTTGCCTTTGCATCTTTTGCACTTTCCAGGTCTCCGGCAACTCGCTCTCTTCTTTTTTTGAGCATATCCTTAGCCGGATTAAAAAGCAAATAGGAAAGAATAAAGAACAAGAAAAGGACCGCCAAGCCGGTAATGGCTGAATCAGCCAAAAGCTGAGGGTCAAATCCTATCAGTCTTTCCATAAAACCTCCAAATTAAGCGCCGAAAGGCTTAACGAACATAAGAATCATAGCAACTACAAGTCCGTAAAGACCTGTTGTCTCGGCAACGGCCTGTCCGAGAAGCATTGTTGATGTGATATCCGCTCTTGCTCCCGGGTTTCTACCTACTGCAGCCGCACCATGTCCTGCTGCAATACCCTGTCCAACACCCGGTCCGATACCTGCTATCATTGCGAGTCCCGCACCTATAGCGGAGCAACCAAATATAAAATCCTGTCCTGTCATATTCATAAATAACCTCCAAAATATATGATATCAAGTGAGGCACTTCCTCACTTAAATCCATGAAAATATTTTACTATTCAATGAACTATTCTAATTTGTCATTGATATAGACCATGCTGAGCATACAGAAAACATATGTCTGTAGTGCTCCTGAAAATACATCTGTATACAGATGTAAGAATGACGGCACACCAATCTTTAAAAAGATCGGCATCATACCATACCAAAGCCCCATGATCAAAACACCTGAAAGCACGTTTGCAAAAAGACGCAATGATATAGATATCGGGTTTGCTATCTCACCGATAACATTTATCGGAAAGAGCAACGGTATCGGCTCAAAGAGCGATGTAAAATGTTTTAACTTTCTGTTCTTTATACCCTGGAAATTTACTATTAAGAATGTAAAAAATCCAAGCATAAAAGTTACACCATAATCCGCTGTCGGGTTTCTAAGTCCGAGCAAACCGCTGAAGTTAGAAACAAAAATAAAGATAAAGATTGTTCCTATATAGTTTAAGAATCTATCCTTGTTTGCACCAAGTATAGTATCGGTCATTCCCTCTAATGCTTCAATACCACATTCCAAAAAGTTTACAAATCCGCTCGGGACATTGTACGGATCAGCCGCCTTTATTGCTCTGTTTGCAAAAATTGCAAATATTGTAATCAATAAGACAACAATCAATAAGGAAACTGTAGTCGTAGTCAAATAGAGTTCCTGTCCGAAAAGCTTATACTTATACAGGCCATGGATCATGAAATCCAAATTTTTGCTTCCGGCTGCACTTTCAGCTAAAATACTTAAGCTCATGTCTCCTCCTTTCTTCTTTTTTCAAATATTTTTTTAAACAATGGATACATATATGCACCCGATTTCAGTCCGAAAACAGATATGACAATCGCGAGTGCATTTATGTATCTACTGTTCCAAAATATTGCTACAACAATAAATAAAGCCGCCTTCCTAAGCAAAGAATGAATCATAATCTTTCTCTGTGCAAAAGAAGGGTTCCCCCCATACAGGCTGTCTTCTGTGGATATCCCCATATCAATGACCATGCCTATTACCAAAACACTACCTATAAGTATCCCAAGTTCAATCGGATAAACGGAATACTTCATAATTCCGGCAAAGGGAATTGCCGCCAGGCTCAAAATGATTTCATAAAGTAAAACTCCCATACCCATATAAAGGCATGTTCTTCTTGTTTCCTTATTCATCCTTATTCTTAAAAATCCTACTTTCTCTTTTTGGCAAAACAAAAGTATTTTCTTGTTTTTGCAGGTTTTCTTCTTTCTTTTTGTCCATCTTTTTTATGGTATTCATGATCAGTCTAAACCCCGACATACATCCGCTTATCACTCCTATAAGCATAAATATCAGAGTAAACGGAAAGTGAAATCTTTCCTCCAATTTCATACCCAAAAAAGTACATAGTAAAATCGGTGTAACCATGGTAAAGCCGACCTGCGAAATCAGTGACAAATATTTTAAGGCTTCCATATCTCATACCTCCTACTATACTCCAAAACCTCAAAAACTTTCAATATTGCATTTTATACTAAATTTTTTTCGGTTTTCTTATTATACCTATATAATTCTTACTTGTCTATATCCGTGTTATTTTTATCAGTATCATTGTTAAATTAAAAACTTATTTTCAAAAAAATTATACAAAAATATTTTTGAGCTGAAAGATGATAAAATGATGTTCTGTAAATCGTAAATATTTGTTATAATATAGGAGCTATTTTATTGTTGACTAAGATGCTATAATAACTTGATATAGGGAATCGTGAGATTAAAATCAGTTTTATTCCCGGATAATCTAATAAAAGGAGGACATATGAAACATACTATCAGAAAAATGTTGGTTACAGGTATGATAAGCGGCTTGCTTTCACTTTCTGCCGTTTCTGCGGTATATGCTGCAAACGGTTGGAAAGAGTCAAACGGTACCTGGACCTATCTCGATGACAACGGACAATTGCACAAAAGTTGGCTCCCGTCTTCAAACGGGTATTATTATATGGATTTGTCTACAGGCGTTATGGTGACCGGATGGAAGAAAATCGATTCCAAATGGTACTACTTTAAGTCTAACGGAATAATGGCTACAGGCTGGTTCAAAGTTGATAATGACTGGTATTACACGCTCAGCAGCGGAAACCTTGTACAAAACAGCTGGTTAAAGAGCGATTCAAACTACTTCTACCTTAAGGGCACAGGTGTCATGGCCACAGGTTGGAGACAGATGGACGGTGCGTGGTATTATTTCAAGCCTGACGGAAGAGCCGCTTTCGGTTGGACAAAAGTTGGAGATAAGACCTATTATTTCTCCAGTTCCGCAAAGATGTATACATCATGGAATCAAATCGACGGCGTTTACTACTATTTCAATGCTGACGGTTCTATGAAAACAGGTTGGATAAATGACGGTACTCATAAGTTCTATATGGAAGAAGCTGAAGGCGAAAATCACGGTAAAATGACATTCGGTCTTAAGAAAATTTCCGGTGCATCTTACTATTTCAATGAAAAAGGTCATATGATCACCGGTTGGTTGCAATCAAACGGCAAGTATTATTACTTTGATGCCGACGGAAAGATGGTAACCGGTAAATCTATAAATATAGAAGGAAAAGAATACACATTTGATGCAAATGGTGTATGTACAAATCTTAGTGGCACTCCTAGCAGTGTCACTAATGCTATATCCGAAACAAAGAAATCAGACGGTAAAAGCAGTACGGCAGCACCTACTGCAGCCGCTAATGAGGCACCTACAGTTGCACCCGGAGCAAAAACCGAATCTTCAAGTTCTTCTTCCTCTTCAGCTTCCCAGGCTTCTGCCGAAGCTAAACCCGGAAGCAAAGAAACAACAGCTCCCGCTTCACCGCTTGATGAGGCAAAAGCAAAAAATAATAAAGAGGAAGCGAAAAGTCCGGCTGATGAGAGCAAAAAGAATGCACAAAGTTCTTCTTCAAGCAAGGATGAAGTAGGTTTAAAACCCGGTGAAACATCCGGACCGAAATAGAGGTACAAAATGCATTTAAATAAATTTATAAAAACGGCTATATCTTTGTCACTTGCGCTGTCTTTGCTCAGTCCGGTTACATCATTTGCAGCCAATGAATGGACAATGCAAACACCGGGAGTATATCAAATGCTTGACGGATCATCCCTCACCGGGGTAGTTGCAAGAGGTATTGATCTTTCACATTATCAAGGTGATGTAGACTGGGACAAGGTTGCCGCAGATGATGTTCAGTTCATCATACACGGTACCAGATACAAAGGTCAGATTGATCCTGTTATAAGAAGAAATCTTACTGAAGCAAACAAAAGAGGTATAAAGCTCGGAGTATATATTTATTCCTATGCAATGACAGTCGCACAGGCTGATGCAGAGGCTGATTTTGTTCTGGATATAATAAAGGATTATCCTATTTCATATCCTGTAGCTTTTGACGTGGAGGATGCCAATACACAGGGTAAACTTCCAAAAGACGAGCTTACCGCTATAATAAAGACATTCTGTAATAAGGTGGAAGCCGCAGGATATTATCCTATCGTATATGCAAATGACTATTGGATTGCAAATAAGCTTGATATGAATGCTCTAAAAAAATACGATATCTGGGTTGCCAGATATAATGTAAAGCATTCATATCCAAATCCTGTTATCTGGCAAGCTACAAGTACAGGTAAGGTAAACGGTATAAAAGGCAATGTAGATATTGACTTCCAATATAAATCTTTTTCCGACAAAATCCCTGCAAATACCTGGAGAACTATTGCAGGAAAGAGATATTATTACAAAGACTACAATATGGTAAAGGATTCATGGGTACATGACTCCGATAATTCTTACTATATGGATTCAAACGGTTTGGCAAAGACAGGTTGGTTTAATTCAAATAATGCAAGCTATTATCTGGATCCGGCAAAAAACGGTGCCGCTAAAAAAGGATGGTACAAAGAAAATTCCGATTGGTACTATCTTGACAGTACTGACGGAAAGATGATTACAGGTTGGATTACTGACGGAAACAAGAGATACTATGCCGACAAAGACGGTAAAATGCAGACAGGTTGGCTTGTAGACGGTAAAAACACATATTTCCTGGCTCCTTCAGGTGTTATGACTACCGGTTGGGTAAATGACAATAGCACATGGTACTACATGGATAACAGCGGTAGAATGCAGACAGGCTGGATTGATACCGGTAACCAAAGATATTACATGGACAATACCGGTAAGATGCAGACCGGTTGGACAGATATCGGAAACTCAAGATATTTCCTCACAAAGTCAGGTGCTATGTATAAGGGTTGGCTGAATGATTCAGGTGCCTGGTATTATATGGATAATAACGGTGCTATGAAAACAGGTTGGATCAACGATAAGAACACCTGGTACTACGCTGACAACACCGGTAAAATGCAAACAGGTTGGATAAATGACGGAAAAAACAGATATTTCCTTACCGACTCGGGTGCAATGAAAACAGGCTGGTTAAAGGATGGCAACGACTGGTATTATATAGACAAGTCAGGCTCTCTAAGAACCGGATGGATAAATGACGGAAATACATGGTACTATTTGGACGGCTCAGGCAAGATGCAAACAGGCTGGCTTGATCAAAACAATCAAAGATATTTCCTATCACCAAGCGGTGCTATGAAGACAGGTTGGATAAATGTTGATAAAAACTGGTATTACATGAATAATTCAGGAAGTATGGCAAGAGGCATGATAAATGTAAATAATGTATCATACTATCTTGATGAAAGCGGAAAAATGCTTTCCAATACAACTGTAAATGTAAACGGAACAGACTACAGTATAGATGCTTCAGGCGTTATGTCTCAGATTGTTTCTGAGATAACAGCGACCCCCGAAACCTCTACGGCTGCCGTTTCCACACAGGCAAGTGTAGGACCGGCAGGAAACTAAATTAAAATGATAAAGGGGGCTGTCGGGAAATAAGTAATTTTACTTCCCGCAGAGCGAAATAGAAATATCCTGACAAATACAAGGCGTTTTGGCTTTGTGACTTTGTCAGGATATTTTGTTTTTCTATAATACCGTATATTTTTGGGCATAAAACCCCCTTTGCTGAAATTTTGTTTTTGCATTTTTTACTATGCTGTTTTCTCCTGTGGTTTGCCTTCAAATTTTTTTAGTTTTGCGTAGAGAAAACGATGATATTTATTTATATTTCTTCCTATTGCAAAAAGCATAAATTCTTTATATACCTTATCTGAAGAACGATAGTTAAAGCGTCGGAAATCTTCATTTTCTTTAATATCTCCAAAATGACCTTCTGTTTGAATAGAGCGTGTCTGTCGTTTTAGGATACCTTTTTCACTCTGTATGTTAGCATGTGATTTCTCTCGAAGTTCTTCCCATACTTCATTGATCTTCATTACTTTGTTCTTATCAACATCTTTATCAGGATTATATTTGTATAAGCATTTAGGCTTATGTTCACATCCACTACAGTCTGAACATCCATATACTTCATACGTTTGTGTATAACCATTCTGTTCTTTCTTTTCAGTGTTGATATGTCTAAGTTCACGACCGTCATGACAGATATAGACTTGTTCATCCTCAAATACCATTGTCTTCATGTTGTAGTATTTACCTATATCTTTACTGTATGCTCTTGTTTTACGTTTTTCATGATCCTGCAGTTTTATATAACTGTCTATCTTATTTTCTTTTAGATATAAGAGATTTTTCTCACTACAATAACCGCTGTCTGCCGTAACTTCTTCAAGTACTTCTCCAAATTCTTTTTTATGTTTTTCAAGGACAGGAATTAGTGTGTTATAATCTGTACGATCATTACTTACATAACAATGTACAATAAAATAATTCTCTACTGCTATCTGTACATTGTATGCAGGCTTTAGCTGCCCGTTCAACATATGATCTTCCTTCATTCGCATAAAGGTTGCTTCCAAATCAGTTTTGGAATAGCTGTTTCTATCTTTCACCATAATCTCAAAGCATTCTTTATAGTGCATTAATCGCTGTCCACAATGTTCAAGCTCTTCATAGAGTTGTTGAAGTTTTGGCTTTCTCTTACCCTTTCCGTTAACAAATACAATACCTTCTCCGTCAGCAATAGTCATAAGGTTTTTCTGAAGCTTAAGTATTTCAAGAGGCGAGCAGTTATCAATCTCTATAATACGGTTATTAGATAACTTTTTATGTTTTGTAATCTTTCTTTTTCTGTTCTTTTCAATAATATCTCTAACTTTATCAATCCCGTCAATCACAAACATTTGTGCATTTCCAAACTCGTACTTTTCACCAAATCCATTATCTTGTAAAAAAGAATTATAGTCTGAATAGAGCTTATCAATAGAATCCAGAAGACCTGCAAGATGATAATTAATGCTTCCACGCCATACAAAAGTATAACGATTAGCATTAGCTTCTATTTTCGTTCCATCAATAAACAACTCTTTTAATGTTACAAGACCTTCTTTTTGTAATCGTCTCATAAACTGATAGTTTAGATTATCAAGGATATCTGAAGTAAGTTTCTTACTTTTAAATTCATAAAAAGCATCTCTTTTAGGCTTTCTCCCTTGAGTAAGCCAGATAAAAGCAATATCTCTTTCACATAAATCCACAATACGATCAATAGAGCGTATTCCTCGCATATTTGCATAAGTAATAACTGCATACATCATGATTGGATTATACCCTGTTCTTCCCTTGTCCGAACAATTGGCTAACAGTCCGGAAAAATTTAAATCCTCCATAACTTTTTTTAGGGTATAGACCGGATCGTCATCGGGTAAACTCAATTCATAGAAACTAAAGTTGATTTTCTGTTGACCTATTTCAAAAAAGTCGTTATAATAATTAACTGTAAGCATAGTTACATTATAACATGTAACGGAGAAAGATGGTTGTCGTTAGCCATCTTTTTTTATGTAAAAACTTAGGGAGGTGTGACTCGTTTTGAGTTACTCCTCCCTTTTTATGGCTGCCATTTCCCGACAGCCCCCGGTTCATCTGTCCAAATCTGTATTCTTTTTTCTTGTCGGCCTTGATCTCGATGCGTTATAGTCATCGGCCTTGGCCTGTGCGTTTGCAAGCAGCTCATGAATGGATCTTCTTGCAGAATTTTTGATTGCTTCCTTGCCTGTCTGCTTGACCTTCGAATCCTGAAGTCGCTTTGTGACGGTCAGGGCCGTTGCCTTCAGCTTTGCTTTCAAATCGGTCATGATATCCGTGATCAGCTTCACAACGTTGGGCTTGGCTCTGTTCCAGGCAACTGCCTTTTCCTGAAAGTCATTTACGATATTCAAGTCATGATCCTGCGTTTCCGCTCTCACAGTGTCTGTGACGATCTCCACGGCCTTTTCATAGGCAACCTCAGCAACCTGATCGAGCAAAGCTTCCGTGTCCTCAAGCCGAACAGAGGCGGCCGCCAGTTCCCCGGTGACTGCTTCCAAGTCCTCTTGTTGCCAGAGCAGCTGCTCCTTCTGTTTCATCAGAATATAGTCCTGCTTTTCCAGATAGACCCGGCCACCGTAGGCCGGTTCTTCTTCCAGATGCAGGCCATGTTTTTTGCAGATATCAAACAAGATTGTCCGGCAAGTTGCATCGAAAACCATCTTCCGGCTGTTGTACTTTCCCGGTTTCTTTGTCGGATCCGGCGGCTCAAAACCGAGTGCTTCCAGTGCCTTATCCTGTCCTGGCTGAATCTCTCCATAGCGGTTCGTGTAATCAAAAACATGCCGCTCATGAATGTGCGGAGTGCCTTCATCCACATGAAGCGCCCAGTTCAAAACATGAACGTGATCTCCGAACCGGCGGTCCAGTTCTTCTAGAAATTCATTGGCAACGGAGAGCAGTGTTCCCGGATCTGCATAATCCTCAATGGTGCCAATCTGGTAGATGGTTTCCTCCGAACAAAAGCGTTTGTCAGCCAGAATATCTTCGGCACTGCGATCTCGTTCCGGGTGTCGGGCTTTTGCATTTCTTTCATGCTGACCAAGGATATGATCCGCAAAACGGTCACTGTAAAACAGCTTTTCCACCTCAGCAAAAGAGGGGGCTTCTGTCACCTGATCCCCACGAAGCGGCATCTGGCTGAAGCAATCCCAATACACATTGAACTTGGTCATTTCCGAGTCGATGTGATCTGCATTTTCGAGATCAAACGGCGGTCGTTGTGGTCTGCTTTATAAACTCCATTCTTGTTAGCCCTGCCATTGTGGCGGGTAAGTCGTTGTGCCATTTCTTCAAACTCTCCTTTCCGGGCAGGGGATGAAACCTGAGCGAAGCGAAGGAATCTGCCTACTTTGCGGTAGATAATAACCTTTTATAAAGTGTCGCAAGCAACACTTCACTGGGCCAAGGGCTTTTGCCCTTTGGAATCCTAAGCGAGGCGTCTGCCTCTGCACTCCGATCAGGGCCTGTCACCCTGAACCCCACACAAAGGGATTGCATTCCTCTGTACTCTTGCTCCGGAAAATAAGCTGCTCACCGTTTGCCCGGCGGTTCGCATTTTCTTCTCCGGCTCTGTTTCCAAAAACTGAAAAATCCTTGTTTTCGGAAAACAGAAAAGCCGATGACTTTCTCCCCAGAGAGGGGAGTGATCACCGGCTTCGTTTCCAGACCGAGCTGCGCATCTCGATCTTCAAATGGGCAAAACAAAACCGACCAACATTTCTGCTGATCGGCTTTGGCTTGCTCATTTATTTGAGTTTTTTTAATGGCATACACAATATTTCATATGCATATCGGTATACTGCATTTGCGGATTCATCTGGTGAAATATCTCCGTGAGCCAAACAACACCGAAGCATATACAAAACCGTTATAATACCTTGGCTGATTTTACTTACATCATTGACAAATCGATATGTACCTACTGCCAAATGACTGTCTTCAGTAGCTAGAATACTGGTCATTTTATACGGTACAAGTGTTTTATAACAATCCTGACATTTTCGTTGACGTTCATCTGATAAACGCTGAAAAGCAGACTGTTGCATCAAGTCAGCAACATTATACTCATCTTGCTCATAGCGAAGTATTTCTGTACTGGTTCTTATTTCCGTGATCACAGTTGTAATTTTCCCACGAGCGCGAGAGCATTCATACTTTACATTACGGAATTCAAAGCTTCCACGTGCATTGCTGTTTTTAACAGCAACCTCCGAAAAGGATACTGTCTGGCGCACCCCAATATACTCTTGTGTCGTTATTGCTGCACTCAATAGGGATGAGTGCAGAGCAGCAAGACTTGTTCTAAAAGACTCACCTTCGGCTGTTTCAGATGAAAGAAGATTTTCCATATAGGACTTGAAGCGATTGCTTCTTCCACCAATAAACTCAATGCATTCTTTGTCTGTTTTTCCGGTGACTTCACCGCTAAAATTATACCACGCATTAAAGGCAATCCATGCTTTCATAAATGCTGAAAAATAATCAACCTTTATGTCGATGGCATCAATCCAATCTTTGTATCCGGGCATATTAGCTCACCTCACTTTGTATAAATGATATCATCATTCATGATGCGGAGAGCTTCTTGCTCCAATTTATATGCTTCATAGCGTTTTTCATTTGCCTTGAGGGCAATGTCGTTGATACGCTTTTGGATTTCGGAGTTTTTTAGCAATGGAACTGGAATCTGATGAACATGATTATCATCAATTTCATCAACTACCGAGCCATAGGTGTATCTTGTAATGAGTTGGTATCCGTAATCCGATGACAAGAAGATACTGATGTATCCAGCAACTTCTTCATTGACCGGAACAACACGAATAATGTGCTGATTTGCCGTCCAGTTTTCCCAATGCTTTCCGACAAGTGTAACCTTTCCAATTGTGCCACTACAGGTTATCATCGTCATGTTTTCGTGTAGTTCAAGCTGCTTTGTGATGCGATCAGCATGATGCACAAGGGATAGATATTTCTTGTTTGAGGGGTCTAATTCCCATAGTTGCTTGCCACCAATAAATACACGTCCATATCCTTCTTCAACATAAACACGCTTAAATCTTCCGGGTAAGATAATTTCTTTACTAATCCGGCTATCTCCGATTGTTGTGACCTCCAAGGCATGCGCTTGTAGATGATTAACAATAGCATCCACAATCGGCACATGATACGATGCATCCAAACGCAAATTCATATCACTGAGTTTCACACTATAGGTTTTCACAGGAGCAGTTTTCTTCTGCATTTCTGCAATCGGCGGTAAAGCTAACTCATCTACAAGAAGCTGCGTGGCCTCATCAATCAGTTCATTCGATTCATCTCGCAATGCATAAGAGTGGATAATTAAATCGTTGATTCTCTGCTTGATTGCTGCCGGAGCATTCGGGATAGGAATGGTTGCAATATGTTCTGGCTCAACTTGAGATATAACCGCGCCATAAATATTGGAGCGGATGAGAAGCTGTCCAATAGTCGATTTCAAAAATGCATACACATATCCCGGATTTGCTTTGCATTCCAAGCGCATTGCATGTTCGCTGATTAACAGTTTTGAAAGTGTCTTATTAACAAAAGACATATTGCCAATTGTTCCAGAGCGAGAAAGTAACACAGCGCCTTCCTTAACTCTCAGATTCTGAATTTTTGATGATTCTACCATAAACTTTACGGGTTGTGGCTTTATGTCTAACATTTCTGAACTACCAATAAAGCCAATAGAATTATCATGAGTTTTTTCTACGTAATTTCTCTTTAATCGTCCACCATAATGGGCTTTCTCAACCGGACCTTCCGCACTGATAAGAGAAACCGGGGCATATTTACAGTGTTTTATGATTTGATAAGCTTTTTTGGAATCTACATCAAAAACACTGGCTTCTAATCGTTTTCCTCGGTTGATAACATCAGAAAGCGATACTTCGCACCATTTTAATGGGCTCTCACTAATAACCGGTTCCTGCTCAGGCGCATCATCTACGCGATAAGCAAGATTATTATTTACCATGCCAACCCCTCCTGTATTTTCCAGTCAGCAAAAATAGCAGGCACATCAGGTGTCTGGTCATCTTCGACTTTTCGCTTCTGTTGGTGTGATACCGTACGTTCTCCTTCACCAGTTTCACTAAGAACAAGCACACTGTTTGTGTCAGGAACAAGGACCTCATTTCCTTCATTATCACGTTTGAACATCGGATTTCCACGCTTATCATGGCCAACCTTCTCGACCATTGCCATGAAAATGTTATAATCAGCCATTTGTCCGGAAGTTTCCTCGCTTAAAATCTGTTGTTCGGTTTTCTTCTGCAAAATCAGTACAGAAGTCTGTGTTCCGTTACGAGGCTGGAACGTATCTGCATGAAGGTCAATACTTGCGATAATCCTATGGTTTTTAATCATCCACTCACGGATATATTCAAGGCCAGGAGCGCCAAGGATGGAGTCTGGCAGAACAATACCCATACGACCACCTGGAACTAAAAGCTGCGTGCAACGCTCAATAAACAGAATTTCCGGTGGGACTGAAGATTGCAATCTGGGAGTCATCTTCCATACCCCAGTTTTCTTATCATTTTCCCAAATGTGTGCAAGCTGGAACTGCTCAAGAATGTTCTTATCCTTAATTGGGATTTTGCTACCAAAAGGCGGATTGGTCACAATTACATCAAAGTACGCAATACTGGTATGATTTCGAATTTCACTCTTTTTTACATGAAGCGCATCTGCAAGGCGGGCCTTGAACTCGTCGGCCCACTCATGCGGTGGCAAAAGAGAATTTGTCTGAAGAATATTGCCACTGCCATCATTATTCATAACCATGTTCATTTTTGTGGCCTTGACCAAATCAGGGTTAATATCGAAACCATAATAATTCGATGCAGCCATTTCTGAAATTCTATCTTGGAAAGTACGAATGGTATCACTGTCCCAATCGGCTCGTTTTACACCAAGAGCGGCAGAAAACTCATTTTCAAGCTGGCTGATAACATGAGTCATGGCAGTAACAAGAAAGCCGCCAGTACCACAGGAAGAATCAAGAACCTTTTCATCCATACGAGGGTTAATCATTTCAACTACCATTTTCATGACATTTCGTGGGGTGAAAAATTCGCCTCTGTCACCACGAAGATTTGCACCGACGATTTCTTCGTATGCTTTGCCCTTGATGTCAATATTCGTGTTCAACAAGCTGTACCGCTGTAGTTCGCTAACAATATATGCAAGGCTACGGGGGCTGAGCTTAATTTCATCATTAGCATCAAAAATCTTGCCATGACGTTTTTTTACACGTTCGAAAATCTTACTAATTCTCTTGCGAACAGTAAGCTGTCCATCTGGATTAGAACGTTCCTCAGATGTGGTGTAAAACTCCAGTGGGTTCGGGATATTGCGTTCGTCTTCAATCTTACAGAAGATCACCTTCAGAAGTTCAAAGAACGCAGGCTGCTTCTGCATACCATCATTTACGTAAATGTGGTTGTGGCAAGTTTTGAAAACAAACAACAGGTTATCGTCAGATGCATTCCGAAGGCTGGTACGGGAAGGCCTGTTGACATCGTCCAGATTACCGTCAGCGGATGGAATATCATTATACTCCATGAACTGGATATTTCCATTAGCGTCAACATACTTGCGGAATACATATTTCTGAATA
This sequence comes from Lachnoanaerobaculum sp. MSX33, assembly GCF_000512995.1. Taxonomy (NCBI): domain Bacteria; kingdom Bacillati; phylum Bacillota; class Clostridia; order Lachnospirales; family Lachnospiraceae; genus Lachnoanaerobaculum; species Lachnoanaerobaculum sp. MSX33. The sequence continues at coordinate 34,448 of NZ_AZXX01000043.1, forward strand.
CTGTTCGTCCACATACCCCACTCACAATTGGGACAAACAGACATATAGGACTGCAACTGTGCAAGGCCATCCTTGGCATTTCTCGCATCTACGGTTTCCTTTTTACACTCAATGATCAGTTTGATGGTACCCTGAGTCTGTTCTTCAGCATCTTTTTCCCAAATAACTATGTCGGCACGAGGCTTATTGGAACCGACCTGTAAAGTAAATTCGATTGCAATCTGGCCAGGAAGATATTTATGCTCATTCACCAGACGCTTCTCGATAGTCTGACGTACATATTCCTCCGGTGTATCATTTCTAAATTTTCCATCGATATAATCGCAGATTTTACCATCTGGGATTACGATAACTTTTTGTGTACTCATAATGTTCCTCCATAAGCTTAATTGGTGGCCATGCGAAGGCTGTTTCTAATTGAAGCAATCGCATCGGGATTATTGGAAATCATCTGCGTTATATCTGCAGGCATCTCGCCACGCTCCTTTGCGGCCAAGTTAAAGAAGCGTATTTTGGTTTCCTCATCAGCGTGGAGGATTTCTACCGCCTTAAACTGCAAATGGGGAGGCGGCGGATTTACACGGCCAGAAGCAATGTCATAGAAGTACGGCTTTCTAATACCAAGTTGAGTATAAAAATCCGTTTGGGTTAATCCAGCTGCTTTTATCAATTGTTTTAGATATTCACCGAAACGGGGTTCTTCATTCATCAGCACCTTCACCTCCATATTGTATGTTTGTATATAAACTAACATACTTCAATTACATTTTCAAGAGTATCTCAGGAACAAGACGTAGTTATTACATCTTAGGCCACCGAGTTTTAAAACGATTTATTCTATCTTGAAATAGAGCCCCCATATCCACCTTTGTATGATCAGATAATTTTATTCTTATAGCTTGCTCATCAGCTCAGACTGCTTGGCTCGTTCACTGGATGCACGGCGGCGTTCTTCACTGTAAGGCTCCGTCAACCGAATGGAAAGCCGAGCCTTGCTGATCCGATAGGTCACGCTGCCTTCCTCTGTAATAGCTTTCAGTTCACAGAGATCCGGGTGATTCTTGGCATAAGCAGCGAACCGCCGCTTGAGTGTCGGATTGAATGTGTAGAGTTCCCAATAATCATCCCCCTCAGAGGAAAGAAGTATGGTTTCCTTTTCGTACTTTGTCAGTTTAGTCATGGTGACATATCCTCCTTGATTTTGACAGATTTATAGCCGCCTCCCGGCATGGAAAGCGGCTATGTAGGGAAGTGACCACAGGCCACTTCATGTATTCTGTTTGTCGGTTCAAGAGCCAAGAAAATCAGCCAAGATGAACCGCACATCAATGATTCGTTCTATGAACCAAACACAGATATGTGGAATGAGAAAAGCAATAAACGCAATCAGAATCATCTGCCAAGCTTCGTGTCCAGAACATATCCCCATCAGATATCCAAGGATAGCAACAGCCCTGAACAGGAAGGACAGGATTCCAAGGATCACTTCCACAATCCCGGTGCAGAAGGTTCCGATCCACTGCATGAGGATCAATATCAAGATAACCGGCAGAACCAGTATCTTCAGGATGGCTTTTATCACAATCATCTTGGAACACCTACTTTCGGAACAATTTCACTCATGCCGGAAACAGGGATAAACACACCAGCGGCCATATCCTCGGCCCGGATCTGTTCTTTCATTGCCTTCATCTTCCTGTGCTTCTCAGATTTCACTCGTTCCTCGTATTTGCGTTGCCATCCACTTTCTTTCCGGCGAAGGTACTCCTGATGCTGTTTGTCCTTGAGTGCTTCAATTCGCTTGATTTCTTCCAGTTCTTCCTCTGTTGGCTCTGTCGGTTGAAGTGTCTGAGGAACAAACTTCCCTACAAAGTTGAAATAGATTTCAATCTCCTGAGTAGTCTTAATGCTGCCTTTTCGGCTACGCTCATGAACGAGGATCTTTTCCACGAACTCATTCAGCATGGTGGTGGTCAGTTCATCGAAGCTTTCATACTTATCAATCAGAGCTACAAAGCGATCAGCAGATTTCTTTCCTTGTTCAATGGACTGAAAATAAGCTTCAAGTTCTGCACACTCTACCTTCAAAGTCCGCTGTTCCTTTGCATATTGCCGATCAAGAAACGAATATCTGTCATCAGGCAACTTGCCAAGCACATTATCCTCATAGATGCGGATAATCAGTTTTTCCAGATCTGCAATGCGCTGTTTCACTTCATCCATGCGATCTTTCTTCAGCTTAAACTCTGTTGTCTGCTGACATTTCTGTGTTTCCTGAACAATCTTCAGAAATTCTTCCCGGTCATTTTGAGAATACTCTGCGATTGCCTTCAGCATGGCCTTAACGGCATCAATTACCGAATCAGCATTAATTCGATGCTGGGTTTTGCATCGAGTACCGACCGGCACTTTGCTATAAGCAGAACAAGTATATTGCGGAACTCTTTTTCCATTGGTAACACGATGAACATACATTTTTGCCCTGCAGTCAGCGCAATACATCAATCCGGTCAGCGGATGTGTTTCACCCCAACCATTCGGATACCGCCGGACATTACTGCGAAGCCTTTGAACAATATCATAGGTTTCCTGATCAATAATCGGTTCCTGCGTATTTTCAAAGACGACCCATTGATCCTCAGAAACATAATGACTTTTCTTATCTTTGAAGTGCTTCCGAGTCTTGAAATTAACTGTGTGACTAAGGTACTCTCGCTTCTTGAGAATGTTCACGATGGTGGAAGATCCCCAGTTATACGGATCCTTGAAGGTCTTGTTCTTGTTCAGGCCTTGTCCAAACCGGGCCATGTGAACCGCCGGAATCTCGACCTTTTTCTCTTTCAGCAGAGAAGCAATCTGATAGGGGCCGAAACCTTCAATCGTCCAAGCGAATATCTGTCGGACGATGGCAGCTGCTTCCGGATCCACGATCCAGTGATTGCCGTCATGCTCATCCTTGAGATAGCCATACGGACAGCTGCTTGCGACATGCTTACCGGCATTTCCTTTTGCCAGAAATGTGGATTTGATCTTTTTACTGGTATCTCTCGCATACCATTCGTTCATGATATTGCGGAAAGGGGTAAAGTCATCATCCCCACGAAAGCTATCAATCCCATCGTTCAAGGCAATCAGACGGATGTTACGCTGCCGAAGCATTTCCATGAACTGACCAACCTGAAGATAATCACGGCCCATACGGCTCATATCTTTGATTACGATGGTACTTACATTCCCGGCTTCAACTTCTTTCATCATGGATACGAAGCCCGGTCGATCAAACCAGGTGCTGGATATTCCGTCATCCGTAAAATGCAGATATGGCGTAAGATTATTATCTTCCGCATAGTTTTCAAGCATCTTTTTCTGATTGGTTATGCTTTTCGATTCTCCTTGCAGTTCGTCATCATGGCTTAGGCGCTCATACAGAGCAGTAAATTTATTCTTCACTGACATTACCTCCTTCCTCTGTATGTAATAAATGCTCTAAGCGAACCTCAGTAACGGTGTACTAAAAGTTCTCTTAGAGCATATAACATCGGCTACAAGCTTATATTTTCGGTATTGTTTCACTGCAAAATGTGTCGGTTCTCGTTTTTCCAATGCTTCAAAGAGCCTGTCAATCGGATTCATATAGGTTTCGTCATCTTCTCTGACCTCAGAAGCGTCAATCATATCAAGAAGAGTCTTAAAATTCTTTTCTTCTCTTGGAGCTTCATAAAAGATATAACCTATCAATGCCGTATACTAGAGCTTTTCGGCTTTCACCCAAAAATCTTCCCCCGACCTTTCTCCTTCTCCCTTCGTATTGGCGATAATCGTCTGAACCAACTTCAAAATATCCTTCTCACTCTTGATATAGGCGAAAAGATTGTATTTCATCGACTTCTTGAAGTTAATAGTATTCAAGATTTTAATCTCATATCCATTCTCCTGAAGCATCTTACCACACTCCAAGACGATCGTTCCCTTTGGATCGGTTACGCAATATGACGAGTGCATCTGCATTAGATTTGGCTTAACAAAAAATCTGGTTTTACCACTTCCTGAACCACCGATCACAAGAACATTTTTATTTCTTGCGTGTTTCGGATTCTTCGGTCGTCCGTTCATCGTGAGCCTTTCTGTCTGTGTCAAAAGAATGTTATTCTCCATCTTTTCATCGATATACGGCTCTATATCTTTAGAGTTTCCCCAGGAAGCGTTTTGTCAAGTACCTTTTTATATTTATGGACGCTTTTTATATTATATTTATGGGCGCTTTTTCTACAAGGTATTTTAACTTTTGAGCAAAGAAAAAGGGGCTGTCGGGAAATAAGTGATTTTACTTCCCGCAGAGCGAAATATAAATATCCTGACAAATACAAGGCGCTTTGGCTTTGTTACTTTGTCAGGACATTTTGTTTTTCTATAATAAGGCATAGAAACTAAAGTTGATTTTCTGTTGACCTATTTCAAAAAAGTCGTTATAATAATTAACTGTGAGATAGTTACATTATAACATGTAACGGAGAAAGATGGTTGTCGTTAGCCATCTTTTTTTTGTAAAAACTTAGGGAGGAGTAACTCATTTTAAGTTACTCCTCCCATTTTATGGCTGCCATTTCCCGACAGCTCCTTTCTCTATATTTACAAGCCATGTATTTAATGATATCATTTAAAGAAATAGATTTTAAACATATTTTAAGGAGAATGTATAATGAAAAAATAAGCTATTTATCTTATTCCTATTATCATTTTTAATATATTCACTTTCTGGATGTCAATCATCAAGAGAAAGTGAAACCTCTGTTGCACAAGAAAGCGAGTCTCCATCAATGCAAGATACTTCTACACAAGAAAGTTCTACATCTTCAACAGAGAGTGACATGGCTCAAACTTCAATAAATGATGGACTTTCCATATCACAAAGCATCTATTTTCCGTATGAAAATTTAAATGAGTTAACTATTAATGAAAATATTGATAAGGACAGCTTAAAAAATATCGTTAGCAAACTCCCTGAAATAGCCGAGTATATACAGCTTAGTGATGTGGAGCTAAGTACGGACTCTTCGACCATCACAATCAAATATGATGAATTTTATGAAGGTGCAATCGCATCCAGGCTTTATGATATTGATTTAACACCACCAGGTATAGATGAAAATCCTTTGCATTCTTCACCATATATATTTCCAAGGCTTGACAATAATGCTTTGCTTTTAATAATAGCCAATGATTCTATATCATATGTAAATTATGAGATTTCTGTACCTGAGGAATTTTTTGATTCAAAACCTCTTACTCTAAAACTTGCAAAAGAAAACTTTACAAAGCACTTAGGTGATATATCCGGTGCCAGAGAAGATAAAAGCCGTTATGATATTTTATTAGATTATGATAACGCCATATTTGCCAATAGAATTCACCTTAATGGTGTAGTCCTTGGTTCTAAAGAGGAAGTGCTCATTAAAAGATATAAAGAACCTAATGAAAAAGATGGAAATAATTATAAATATCTTTCCGAAGATAGCACTATAACATTTAGGCTTGAAAAAGAAAAGCCTGAAGATAATTTATTAACTGTTACCAAGATTTCAGTTCGCCCACTTAAAAAAATCATATATGAACAGTTTTTCCCACTCAGTATAGGATTATTACCTGAGCAAAATGGAGTTTTAAGCAAATCTCGTGTTGTGGGCTACCTTGGAGAACCTAGAATAAAAACTTCGGATACTTATTATTATAGACTAACCTCCGGTTTATCTGATTATCTATACTTTACATATGATGATAATGAAAATGTAATAGAATATGGAATGGTAAGAGAAGAACTTATACCTAAAAATCATTAAATATAAAATGGGCTGTAACATATAAAAAATTACGTTACAGCCCCCTCTTTTATACAAAACTATTTTATTCTATCATAGATTATTCAAGTTACTTTACAAATCTGGAAAACAAGTCTATCAATATTCCAATTAATATACTTACAGCAATACATATGAAAGTTATCCTTGCAAGCATCCTGCCCTTATTCCAGTACTTTGTACTTATATGCAATCCGTCTATTAAATCTATTCCCAGTATCCGTTGAAGGATAAAATGCACTGAAGTTCTCTCAAAAGTCATCTTCTTTTGCTTCCTTGTAATGTCCAAAATACAAATAGTTAATATAAAACATGGCAACTCTATTAAAGTTGTGCATACCAGCAGTACAGGTAGTAAAATCCACATACCAATTATAAATGGCCAAGTAATAATGACAAACGGCATTAAAAATACCAAAAAAAAGGCTCCTACTCCGAATAAGCAAATAAAAACAGGCAGACCTCTACCAATTAACATAATTGGCATAAGTGTGTATTTATAAAAGAAATAGTTATTTATACAGTAATCTATATCCTCTGTCTTTATTGCTTCCAGTATATTTATAATTTGTACTCTGATAAGTATTACATATACCACAATAAACAATATATTATTCACTGCAACAATTACAGTAGGAATACTTACATCTGATTCCGATAAGATTTGATGCAAAACAATTATATTAAAGCATAGCCATGCATATATTAAAATTATATAGAATATATCTAAAACAGGCCGGAATTTCTTCAAATTATTTCCTCCGTACTTATTTACACAAGATTATACCTAAAATCTATTTGCCAAATAAATCGATAATACCAATGCTGTTACGCAAAAGGTAAAAACAGCAGTCACAACAGCCAATCCCCTGCCTCTATTCCAATACTTTATACTTATATACAGTCCGTCTATAATATCCAGCACCGGTATCATCTGCAATAAAAAATGTATCGTTCTTTCCGCAGAAGACATACCGTATTTTCTTTGTGTAATACCTAAGACACAATCGATTGATGTAAAACACGGCAACCCTATTACAGCAAATACTATCAACGAATATGGACCTATCGTAATAATAAAAGTAATAATAGAAGAAATTATAAGAGTTATAATAAACACAAGTAAAGTAGATACAAGCCTATCTTCCGGCCAATGAATTATTATTCCGAATATTGCAAAAATAATAGTACCTATTATTCCTGCGCAGGTTAATTCAACAGGCATCGTTATATATTTGTATACAAAATATGTTTTCAGACAATAGTCTACATCTTCCTCCTTTTTAGCAAATGAAATATTTCGCGTTTGTGATATCAAAACAAATACAAACAGGATACACATAGGAATAATTAATACCAGTGCAGTAGCAGCTCCTATAATACACAATATAGCTAAAACTATTGAACCATATATTGCTGTTGCATACAGTATACCCAACAACAAAGGGTGTTGTTTTTGATCATACTTCATATATTATAAATTCTTCTCCACACAATCGAGTGCCGCTTCAACCACCTTGTCCATATCATAGTACTTATATGCACCAAGTCTGCCACCGAAGATTATCTCAGGTCTGGTTTTTGAAAGCTTGACATAGCTTTCATATAGAGCATTGTTCTTTTCATTATTGATAGGATAATACGGTTCCTCACCCTTTTGCCACTCTGTAGGATATTCTTTTGAAATAATGGTGAAGTCCTGATTGCCGTATTCGAAATGCTTATGCTCTATAATTCTTGTAAACTTTACATCTCTTTCTGTATAATTTACCACTGCATTTCCCTGATAGTTATCGGTATCAAGTCTTTCATCCTCAAAGTATACTCTTCTGTACTCAAGCACTCCAAGTTTATAATCAAAGAACTCATCAATCATTCCGGTATATACAGTTTTATCAGCTATATCAGGATTTTCCTTTATGAAATCTCTGTACTCGGTATTTGTTCTTACTTCTATACCCTCAAGAAGCTTTTCAACTATTCCGGTATATCCTCCTATAGGAATACCCTGATATCTGTCATTGAAATAATTATTATCAAATGTAAATCTCAGTGGAAGTCTCTTTATAATAAATGCCGGAAGTTCCTTTGCATCTCTACCCCACTGCTTTTCCGTATATCCCTTTATAAGCTTTTCGTATACATCTTTTCCGACCAAAGATATGGCCTGCTCTTCCAGATTCTTAGGATCTGTAATTCCTGATTCCTGTCTTTGTTTTTCTATAATCGCCTTTGCCTCATCAGGTGTTTTTATATTCCAAAGCTTGCTGAAAGTATTCATATTAAACGGCAGATTGTAAAGTTCATCCTTATATATAGCAACAGGTGCATTGATATAATTATTGAACTCTGCAAAATTATTTACATACTCCCAAATCTTTTTATTTGAAGTATGGAAAATATGAGCACCATATTTATGAACATTTATTCCGTCTACATTCTCGGTATAGATATTTCCGGCTATATGATTTCTCTTATCAATAACCAAAACACTCTTACCGCGCTTCTTTGCCTCATATGCAAATATTGCTCCGAAAAGCCCCGCTCCAACTACTAAAAAATCGTATTTCATATACTACTCCTTATCTATATCTTTCCAACTATCAAATAAATTACAATAGTTGCAATCATCATACATTCCTGTATATATGTATATCTTTCCACCTTACTGACAATTCTGTATTTGCCGGGATCCTTCTTATATTCAATGAATTTCATAGAACACCATACTGTGTTTGCAAGTAATGCCACTACAGAGATCTTATTAAGATTCCATACCAAAACCACATTTGTAAGTATATCAAGCCAAGTAAGAAGAAATACAAAATCAACGCATTTCTTATATCCGAACAGCTTTGAATATGTGACATATTCGGTTTCCTCTTTAGGTGCACGGATTTTTCTGGAGATCTCCCAAATAAGTGCGGGGAAATAAAGTGTCATAACCGCCATCAAATTTGTAATATCAAATATCGGAAGTTTATACTTCATTATCGCATAAGAAATAACATAAATATTTAATATTATCTGTACCGGATTATGTGTAACCAAGGCAAGAGGCAATGACTTTGCTATCTTATGCTTTTGGAAAAACCAAACCGCCATCAAACTTCCGTAACTGTAAAGTATCAGACAGAATATAAAGTTCCTCATAAAAAGTATATTTATAAAAATTGTTATTCCGATAAGTATAGTGGCAAAAATTCTTAAATCATCCTTATGCACTCTGCCTGACGGAAGCGGTCTGCTTGCAAAAAGTCTGCAATCCAGCTCATAATCCTTAAAATCATCCGCAATACGCAGCCAAAGTAAAAAGCTGAATATTGTAAATCCTCCGATTATTACGCCTATTACATCATGCTGTATAAAATAAGATATTAAATCTGATTGACCTTCAACCTTATCAAATAAAAGCAGCTGCTTTCCCGTTACTCCATGATTTAATAGTACAATAAAGTATATTTCCAAAAATACAATGTAGCCAAGACATAGTCTTGGAATAAGCGGAAACATTTCATTAAAATAAACTCTAAGCCTTTTTAATCTTTCCATATCCTATCCTCTCTCCGATTCGGATTTTAGTTTCAAAATTTCTTTTACTGTTTTCTAAGATATCTCTGTCTATCTCTATTTCCTTGCCGACTATCTCAACTATACTTGAACCGCCATATGAGAAAAAACCCTTTTCCTCACCTTTATGAAAGTAGCGTTTGTTATGGTTATGAATATGTCCTACAAGCATTGCTCCTATCTCCATATGAAGCATCTTGCCATATTCACTCATCCAAAATTCCAACACCCTTTTATTCTCAGCAAATGCTCTCCAGTATGCGGCATCTCTTCTGACACTTTCAAGTCTGCCGGAAATTTCTTTTCTTTTTTCACTTCTTCCTGTTAACGGATAAATATATCTGTGATAATCACAAAGACTTAGTCTGTATAATAAAAGATATCCACCTCTTGCCCATTCGGGCAATGGGTCTTTCAACAATTTATCCATATTGTAAACATTGCCCTTTATCATTATACTAAGTTTTTTATTTCCAAGATAGAGTTTTCCGTCTTCACCTATTTTAAATACTCGAAGTTTTCCACTTGCAGTGGCTAAAAAACCCTCATTATCCACATTTATCTTTTCTTTTCTTGAAAAAAAAACGGCAAAGCTTTTAAAATTTCTCTTTAAAAGCCCTCTATCCAAATCATATTTTTTTATAAAGCTTTTTATCTTATTTTTAGACAAGGGACTTTTATAATATATCGACAGCAATTTTGAAAAATATGGCCTTGCAAAGAAGAGTTTTAAAAATAGCCTCCCAAAAAAACTGTGATATAAAAATTCTATAACTTTTGCCGAGTCTTCCTCTTCTCTTATTATTTTACCGCTTCTTCTATCAATTATTTCCAAAGTATCACCTATATCAGCAATAAAGCTATAAACACAATGGCAAGAATCAAAAAAGCTGTTCTGATATACAGATTCGGCTTTCTTATCTTCTTATTCCACAAAAATGCCAAAATTAAAAATATATACAGGCACTCAATCGGTAAAGCCGAAAAACTCTCTATATACTTTGCAATAACCACATACAAAGATATAAAAAATGCGGAGTACGTTACAGCAAGTCCTGTAAAATAAAGCTTATCTTCACTTCCCTTGCAGTTAAAATACGCAAGTCTTATTATTACCGCCAAAATATATAAACTTACAAGTACAAATGAAATATATATGTTTTTAGAAAAAAAGCTTATATATATCTTTGCGGGAAACAATCCGAATGAAATCAGATCTGCAAATGAATCTATCTGTACTCCGAAGTTTTCTTCAAGCTCAGTTCTTTTATACATTCTTGCAAATATTCCGTCAAATGCATCACAGACTCCTGCAAGCATCAGTAAAATAGTAGCAAGGTACAAGCTCTCTGCAAAGAAAATCCCGAATATCGAAATCAATACACCTATATAAGTCAGTATAACACTTGGATGATATACTCCCAAAAATATCTTTTTCATATCATAAATACTTTCTTACTTTAAACAAAATCAAAATCATATTTACAGCCACATGAGTGATCCCACCAAGTAAAACCGCCAAAATATATTGCATGAAGCTAAGCTCAGCAAATATTGCAAGCACCAGCATTACTCCTATCATCGAATCTATCTGATCGTATACGAATGTAGCTATATTTGTCGGAAATCTGCCTCTAGTTGTCGCATCTATATCAAATCTTCTTTTTATAAAGCTGTTTGGCAGCTCAAAGAGCATATATGCAAATCCGAATAATGCTCCGGATAAAAGATTAAAATAAACCATATTGGGATAATTTTTATAGATCAGATTGTAATGCTCCAATCCCGTTTGTTTTAAAAATAATCCCCAAAGTATTGCCGCAAGCACAGTGCCAAGTATCATTCCTATAAACCCAAGTACCGTCTTACTGTTGCCGAAAATTCTTTTTCTTTTTAAACTTTTACCGCCGTCTACAGGTATTCGTAAAAAATTTAGCGCCTTTATCTTTACAAAGAGCATATTGAAAACTCCGCCAAGGATTACAGGAAGCATACTTATATACAGTGATATGATCATAATGCTACTCCTAAATAACTTATACATTCCATAATCTGTACGGCAAAAAACGCTATACCGAAGCAAAGCACTCCGGCAGCTCCCATATCCTTAATAACCTTTATCTCAGGATGAACCTCTGCTGAAATAAAATCAGAAATATGCTCTATGGAAGTATTTATACATTCCAGGCCGTAAACAGCTGCAGAGGTAATAATATATGCATACCAACCGGCCTTATCCGGCTTAAATACAAAAAAGTCCACGAGAAAAAATATAATATCTATAACAATGTAATACTTATAGTTCTTTTCTGTCTTTAGAGCAAAGATAAGTCCCTCTATAGCACAATATATACTTTTTAAAAATGTCTTATTCTTCATCTATATCTCCGGATACTAAAGCATTTTTTCAAGCATCACATACTTTCTTTGCTCTTTTATCTTGTCCTTAAAATACCCTCCGCTTGCCTTACCGCTGTGAATAAGTGCGGATATTCCACTTGCCTTTTTTACTTTAAGAATATCTACAACCTGCTGTGAAAGTGCCGAACCGAGTCCAAGGCAGTCTCTTTTAACTCCCATATATAAGAGTACATATCTTTTTACATGAGACTTTACATTCATCACATTTAGTAAGAGTGCAGGTGTTCTTGCTTTACAAAGTAAATTTCCATAATCCGGCAGACATATTAAAAATCCCTTTAATACGTCGTCCTTATATGCAAGAAAAACCGTCTCCGTATCTATTACCATTTTTAAAGGTGAATAAAGCTTTACAAAGTCCTCTTCAGATATCATCTTAAATCCGCAAAAGTCTTTATATCCTTCTATCAAAACAGGATATATATCTCTTAGGTATTTTTCAAAATTATCTGTATCAGGATGTGTAAATATATATCCCTCATCTTTTGCATCCTGCAGTCTCTTCCTTGCCTTTTCGCTGTCAAAGCTTTCATCCGCAACATCAAAGAAGTTTGAAAAGTACTCTTCGGATACTTGAAATCCGTTCTCTTCCCAAAGTTCTTTATAATATCCCTTATTTGCAGGCTCTCCGATATATGGCAAATCCTCAGAAGTGCAAAAGCGATACCTTGCCCAGAAAGAAAGGTCTATAGGTCCCAAAACTTTCTTCTTTCCTTCTTCCCTAGCAATACTCTCTGCAGTTTGAAGCAGTTCTTTTGCCACCTCACTGCTATTGACCGATTCAAAAAATCCTATATATGCAATATCATCTTCATAAAGTGAAAGCAGGCATCTGGCTACCACTTCTTCCTTTTTATCCTTCGCTATAAGCGGTATTATCTTTACACCTTTACATAATATATTGGTGTTTTCCAAAACTTCCCTTTCAAAAACCTTATCCTGCATTATATGTTTATCATCATAGATTTTTGAAGGAAATCTGAGGAACAATTCCTTATCCTTGTTCTTTTTTACTATGCTTACAGTTATCTCACTCAATTTTGCTCTCCCTTTTTATCTTGCAGTATCCCTTATCGCCGTCAAGCTCCACTATATCACCACTTTTTATATAATTCATCAAATCTGAAATCCCAACCACCGCAGGCTTTTTTAACTCTCTTGCAACTATTGCGGTATGAGAAAGTAAAGAACCTCTCTCTGCTAAAATTCCCTTTGCTACATCAAGTAGAAGAAACCAGCCCGGATCAGTTGAATATGTGGCTATTATCTTATCCTTCACATCCTTTAATGACACGGTTCTCATATCTGTTATTTTAATGACTTCACCAGTAATTTTTCCGCTTGAAACTCCTCTTCCTGTAAGAAAATCTCTCTCAGTTTCTTCATCACAAATACTTCTGTCCATAATTGAAAAATCTATAACCGGATCACCCAAAAGCACAACTTTTTTAATAGTCGGAAGCTCATTGTATACAAGCATCAGCCTTTTTTCTTCTTTTATTTCTTCGGTAAAATCCTTACCTGAAAATATCATTTCTCTTATTTGTGGAAGTGACAGATGATAAATATCTTCGCCAACAGTCTTTGCACCTATTTTATCTATAAGTTTTCTCATTAGTCCGAACAGTCTGCTTCTGTTCATCCTTGAAATCTCTCGATAATTGGTTGAACTCCTTGCCAAAGACTTCTTTATCTTTACAGTACTTTTATTAATATCCTGTACGGGAAGCATCGCCCTTTCTTCCACCATCTTATCAAGCAGTTCCGGATTTGTTGCAAATGTCCTTGTCTCAAGCTTCAGCTCCCCTATAGTTCTGTCACCATAGTATTTGATATAATCCGCTTTCTTTTCTTTATATTCATCCGAGCTTGCACCGAATTTTGAATATGTATGTACCAGTTCATTTAACGCTTCTACAGGCTTTTTACTTTCAAGTGCCAGGGTATTTTTCACATTTTTCCCTGCAAAATGTGTGGACAAAAATGACACCATATCATTTATCAATGTCCAGTCCCACTCTTTAAAGAATACAGCTTCCATTTCCAAAAAAAGATTGTACAGCTTCTTTGGGTCCTCTTCATTTTCAACTTTTGCACTATAGTATTGGAATTCTTTTTTGAAAAATAATGAAAGATCCGCCATCTTTTTTTGTGAGATCAAAAACAGATAAAGAGTTGAAAAGAAAAGCTTTGTTTTTATAAATAAGCTTGGTCTTTTTTTAGAAAAGTGTATTTTTTCATCCTCTACACCAAGCATCTTTTGCCAAATAGGGATAATCTTTGAAGAGAAAGGTAATAGTCTTAAAATATCGTACCAGCTACTGATTTCATAGTACATCCTTCCCCCAAAGTAACTGACCATATGCGTAAACAAGTCTTCATACCTGTTTGCTGATTTTCCAAGCACTCTTCCTATAAGTCTTGTAAATATCCTTGTGTATGCCTCCCCGGCAAAGCTTCCGGTCAGCTTAGAACACACTCCGGGGTAACTTTCAGCAATATTACTGTTATCTAAAATGCGAATATTTTTTGTAAAATCAAGACTCGTAATCTCTCTTGCCTGTAAAATATATATTTTTTCATCCTTGACGGCAAACTCTATATCCATCGGCTTTCCAAAAAGCTTTTCGATTCTTTCTCCGGTTTTTTCAAGTTCCTTTACAAGGTTTTCAGGAAAGTTCAAGGCATTTCCCTCTTTATATGTAGCTCCGTCTCTGTAGTGGTGATAGGTAATTGTTTCAGCTTTATCCTCCACTATACTGCTTCCAAGTCCTTTTCCTACCACTATCACCGTCTCATTTAAGATGCCTTTAGGATTGGCAGTAAATAAAACACCTGAATATTCGGAAGCCACCATTTCCTGAATTATTACACTTGATATTTTGTTTTCTGCCTGTATACCAAGCTTTTCTTCGTAGTATCTGTTTTTATAACTGTCTACCACTGATTTTATAGCCTTATCCACTTCTGATTTTGGAACATTTAAAACAGTTAAAAATTGTCCTGCATAGGAAAAGTTTTCACCGTCCTCATGTGCATCATTTGAGCGAACGGCAAAAAGTTCCGAATCAAAATATGAAAAGTCAATCTCATCTCCGGGATAAGCTACTTTAAACTTTGGAACCTGAAAGCCGTTTTCTTCCAAAACCTTTAAGTTTTTTGCTTTCATAGTTCTCTCCGTATAACACTGCATATCCTCTCTACCTCAGCCTCTTCCAAATCAGGATATATAGGCAAGGTCAAAACCTTTTTTGAAATATCAAGTGCAATAGGTGTTTCATTTGCATCAAAGTTTTCACTATAACATTCATAGGCATTTGTACATGGGTAAAAATACTTTCTTGCAAAAATATTTTCCTTTGCCAGTTTGTCGTATAATTCATCCCTGCTGCCCCTTTTTACAACTATTGGAAAATATGCATAGTTGTATGTAGTGTCATCATTATATTTATTAAGTCTAATAGACTTTATATCTGAGAGCCTGTCTGTATATAGCTCACAGATTCTCTTTCTTTTTTCTATGTACTCAGAAAGATGCTTCATATTGCAAAGTCCCATAGCGGCCGCAAACTCATTCATCTTTGCATTGCTACCCACATAAGGAACATTTTCCTTATCCGCAATACCGAAGTTTTTCAAAAAATCCAAAGACTTTCTTCTCTCCTTATCTCTGAGAGCTATAGCACCACCTTCTATGGTGTTAAACACCTTTGTTGCGTGGAAGCTGAATATACTCATATCTCCAAAATCCGCCACACTCTTTCCTTTATATCTCTCACCGAATGTATGTGCCGCGTCGTAGACTACATATAATCCATGCTTTTTTGCTATTCTATCAATGGCTTCCACATCACATACATTACCATATACATGTACAGGCATTATAGCTTTGGTATCTTTTGTTATAAGCTTTTCTATTTTTTCAGGATCAATTGTAAAATCATCTTCCTTTATATCGCAAAAAACCGGCTTAAGTCCGTTTCTTACTATGGCATGAGTGGTAGATGCAAATGTAAATGGCGTTGTTATAACTTCACCTTCTATCTTTAGAGACTGTAATGCAAGCTCCAATGCCAGATGTCCGTTTACTGTAAGAACTATATCCATATCGTCCATAAATTTACTTAAAGTATCTTCAAGCTCATTATGTACATCACCCATATTGGTAAGCCAGGCACTCTCCCATATCTTATCTACATACTCAAGGAATTCCTCCTTAGGAGGCAATGTAGCCTTTGTGACAAATATTTTCTTTTCTTCCTTCATACGCCTCCTTATATACCGGTTAATATTATATCTTTTTTACAATATGGAAATCAGCCTCTCCACATCTTCATTCTCAGTTGCCCAGCTTGTACAAAATCTTATAACATGCTTTCCGTTTGAAAGAGTCTCCATAAATCCGAAGCCTATATCCTTTGATAATCGATCTCTTGTAACATCATCAACTACAATAAACTGTTGATTGGTAGGGGAGTCTATATAAAGTTCATACTCTTTCTCAATCAAAGCCTTCTTTATCTTCATAGCGGCATCTACACCTTTTTTTCCAAGTTTTTTGTACAAATCATTACTGAACAATGTATCAAACTGTATTCCAAGTAGCCTTCCCTTTGCCAATACAGCTCCAAAGAGCTTCATATCGGTAAAGAAATGTTTACTGAGCCTTTTATTTGTAAATACTATCGCTTCACCTATCAGTGCACCGCATTTTGTACCGCCTATATAAAATACATCACATAATCTTGCAATATCTTCCAAACCTGTATCACATTCACTGCTTCCAAGTGCATATGCAAGTCTTGCTCCGTCTATAAAAAAAGGAATATTATATTCAGCACAAACCGATCTTATCTCTTCTAATTCATTCTTTGAATACAAAGTTCCATACTCTGTAGGCTGTGATATATAGACCATTCCGGGATATACCATATGCTCATGATTTACATCTGCGTAAAAGTCTCTGCAGAATCTTTTTACAGTATCTGCCGCCAGCTTGCCGTTCTCAGACTTCAATCCAAAGACCTTATGTCCGGTGTTTTCTATGGCTCCCGCTTCATGTACCGATATATGTCCGGTATCTGCCGCAATTACACCCTCATAGTTTTTCAAAATACTTCCGATAACTATTTTGTTTGCCTGAGTACCACCACTTACAAAGAAAATTTCAGCATCGGTCTTTATAGCTTCCTTTATCTTTTCTTTTGCGGAAATACAAAACTCATCACTTCCATAACCTGCCTGCTTGGATAAATTACTTTCCTGTAATTTGTCTAAAATCTCAGGCGTTGCACCCTCGCTATAATCATTTATAAAATATAACATACTTCCTCTCAGTCTTTTAATCCAACAAAAAGTCTGACATTACCATATTGCTGAGATCAAGTCCCTTTTCGGTTAGCCTTAAGTTTGGCGAGTTATATTCCATAAGCTTTAACATCATATTTCTCTTTATCTGTCTGTCAAATACCTCAAACATATCTACACCGAATCTCTCGTTGAACTCATGTCTGGATACACCTCTTGTAAGTCTGAGACCGAGGAACATAAATTCCTCCATATTTGCCTTGATGTCAAGTTCTTCCAGATCACAGTAAAGCGGTGTAATATCCTGCTGCATCTTTACACTCATATATTTTTTGTAATCCGATTCCACATGGAAGCGTCTGTTCATCACATAACCTGAAGCGCCTACTCCAAGACCAAGATAAGAAACTCCTGTCCAATAGCCTATATTATGTCTGCACTCTCTTCCGGGCTTTGCATAATTGCTTATTTCATATCGCTCATATCCATGCTCTCTTAAAATATTTTTTGTAAGAGCATACATCTCTCTGTCTATATTCTCATCTGGTAGGAGCATACTGCCCTCTTCACTTCCGTACTTGTCAAAGAAAGGAGTATCCGGCTCTATTATAAGTGAATACGCACTTATATGCTCAGGCTTTAGGGCACATACTCTTTTTAATGTAGTCTTATAGCTGTCAATTGTCTGATTCGGCAAACCGCTCATAAGGTCTACATTTATATTTGTAAACCCATACTCTCTTGCAAGCTGATAGCTTTGTAAGAAATCTTTATAGGTATGTATTCTTCCAAGCTCTTTAAGCTCCTCTTCGATACTGCTTTGCAAACCGAAGCTTATCCTGTTGATTCCGGCCTTTTTTATATGCATTATCTTGCTCTTTGACAATGTACCCGGATTACACTCAATAGAAACTTCCGCATCGGTTTCAACTATAAAGTTCTCACGAACAGCATTCATAATATCAAGTATCCAGATTCCGCTAAGTGTAGTCGGAGTACCTCCACCGATAAAAATTGAACTCACAAGATATTCACCGTAATTTTGTCCCTGCGCTTTTATCTCCTCTATAAGCTGATTAACATATGCTTTCTTTTCACTGTCGTCAGCTCTAAAGGATAAGAAATCACAATACCTACATTTTTCTTCGCAAAATGGTATATGCACATATAATTCCAACTTTTTCATTGACATACTTTATCAATCCTCATCCAATTTAAGTACACTCATAAACGCCTTTTGAGGGATTTCCACATTTCCGATCTGTCTCATTCTCTTCTTTCCCTCTTTTTGCTTTTCAAGAAGCTTTCTCTTTCTTGAGATATCTCCTCCGTAACACTTTGCCAAAACATCTTTTCTCATGGCCTTAACGGTCTCTCTTGCTATAACCTTTGAACCTACTGCCGCCTGTATAGGAATCTCAAACAGGTGTCTCGGTATCTCCTCTTTAAGCTTCTCACACATCTTTCTTCCTCTTTCATAAGCGGAATCCGCATGCACTATAAATGACAGCGCATCCACCTCTTCCTTGTTTATCAAAATATCCAACTTCACAAGCTTTGAAGGTACATAGCCCTTTAAGTCATAATCAAGTGAGGCATAACCTCTTGATCTTGACTTTAGTGCATCGAAGAAATCATATATTATTTCATTCAGAGGCAAATCATATTTTAAAATTGCACGATTCTCCTCAATATATTCCATACCAAGATAAATACCTCTTCTCTCCTGACAGAGATTCATAATAGATCCTACAAATTCTTTTGTAAGCATTATCTCGGCAGAAACTATCGGCTCCTCCATATGCTCTATCTCTGAAGGATCGGGGAGGTTTGAAGGGTTTGTAAGTTCTATAACCTCTCCGTTAGTTTTAAATACCTTGTATACAACACCCGGTGCTGTAGTAACAAGGTCAAGATTATATTCTCTCTCAAGTCTTTCCTGTATTACTTCCAAATGTAAAAGCCCAAGGAAACCGCATCTGAATCCGAATCCGAGAGCAAGTGAAGTCTCCGGCTCAAAGAAAAGCGAAGCATCATTTAACTGCAGCTTCTCAAGTGCCTCTCTAAGGTCATTGTACTTTGCACCGTCCGCCGGATAAAGTCCGCAATAAACCATAGGTGTTACCTTCTTATATCCCGGCAATGCCTTTTCACAAGGATTATTATTTAATGTAATAGTATCACCGACTCTGGTATCCTTTACATTCTTTATACTTGCCGTAATATAGCCTACCATGCCTGCAGAAAGCTCATCACATGGAATAAACTGACCTGCACCGAAATACCCTACTTCCACAACTTCCGCCACAGCTCCGGTTGCCATCATTTTTATAGGATCGCCTTTTTTTACACTTCCCTCTTTGATTCTGACAAATACTATTACTCCCTTATATGAATCATATATTGAGTCGAAAATAAGTGCCTGCAAAGGTGCCTTGGGATCTCCCTCCGGTGCCGGAACCTTCGCAACTATCGCTTCCAGTACATCCTCTATATTCAGTCCTATCTTAGCTGAAATTCTTGGAGCGTCATGTGCCTCTATTCCTATAACATCTTCTATTTCACTTGCAACCAAATCAGGATCGGCACTTGGCAAGTCCACCTTATTTATAACAGGAAATACTTCAAGGTCATGATCAAGTGCCATATAAACATTGGCAAGTGTCTGTGCCTCTATACCCTGTGCCGCATCTACTACAAGTATGGCACCGTCACAGGCAGCGAGAGACCTTGAAACTTCATAGTTAAAATCCACATGTCCCGGTGTATCTATAAGATTGAATATATATTCATTACCGTCATTTGCCTTGTAAACAGTTCTTACCGCCTGACTCTTTATGGTAATTCCTCTTTCCCTCTCAAGATCCATATTGTCAAGAACCTGAGACTGCATCTCCCTGCTGGTCAAGAGCCCTGTCTTTTCTATAATCCTGTCTGCAAGTGTAGACTTGCCATGATCTATATGTGCAATAATACAAAAATTTCTAATTTTACTTTGATCAACAATCATCTTTTCTTCCTATCGTTAAACCTTGAATAATAATGCTTATAATAACATTTTTTCGGCATTCTTACAATAATAGTGGGAAATGAAGCGCTTATTACATACCGTACATTATGTCAATATACAGCCTGCATGAATCAAAGAGCTGTGAGAGCTTGACATATTCATTTTCCCTATGTACCACCGATAAATCTCCCGGTCCTATAATTACAGGTATCAGTTCATTTTTTATAAGCATACTTGCATCTGTAGAGCCTGTAAAGGTGTCAAATTCCAGATCAATATCCAGCTTTTTTAATGTGGCTTTAATAGTCTTTATGAGTCTGTCCTCCTTTGATGTATCCCATGATGTTCTCATATCGGCTATCTTGTATGTAGCATCAAAATGAGGATTTTCCGCTTTTATTTCATCTATAAGCTCATCCAGTTTTTCCCATATATGCTCAGGCTTATGTCCTACCTGTAGTCTGGCATCCACTGTAAACACACATCTGTCAGGCACTACCTGCGGCTCAACACCTGCATTTATAGCCAATGTTCTCCAGAATGTATCGGGATAATCTTTAAATTCAGTGTTCTTTATCTTTTCTATAAGCTTTATCGCAAGATATATGGCATTTTCACCTACACCCTTTTGTGAACCGTGAGCAGTCATGCCATGTACACAGACATCAGCCCATGTTCTACCCTTTTGACGATTACATATCTTCATATCGGTAGGCTCGCATACGATAAGATATTTTGCATTATCAAACACCTTATTTTGATATAATGCCTTTGATCCCTTCATAAAGTTTTCTTCATCTATGGTAGCCGCAATTATTATATCTCTCTCAGGAATAATATTGTTTCTCTTCAAAAGTATCATAGAATATATAGCACTTATGAGTCCGCTTTTCATATCGGCACTTCCCCTGCCATATAATTTTCCGTCCTTTATAGTGGATTTAAAAGGCGGTGTATTCCATCTTTTCATCTCATCGTCGGAAACCGGCACAACATCCATATGCCCTGTGAAAACAATAGCATC
This sequence comes from Lachnoanaerobaculum sp. MSX33, assembly GCF_000512995.1. NCBI lineage: Bacteria > Bacillati > Bacillota > Clostridia > Lachnospirales > Lachnospiraceae > Lachnoanaerobaculum > Lachnoanaerobaculum sp. MSX33. Next base: position 55,635 of record NZ_AZXX01000043.1, read on the forward strand.
CTTATTTGTTTTTCCTTTAAGCTTTGCTATAACATCATATCTTCCATCTTCCACCGGTACCGTAAAATAATCTATAGCATTTTCCTTCAATAAGTTTTCTACATACTCACACATAGGCTTTTCATTGCCTTTTGGATTTGTACTCGGTATGTCCACTGCTTTTGAAAATATGTCTACCAGCTCTTTTTCATCTATCAAATCAAAAATACTTTCCATAATATTTATTCCTTTAATTCATCGATATTCTTATTGTACAGATTAAAATATATTCCCTCTTTATTCATCAGCTCTTCATGTGTGCCTGACTCTTCTATACCGTTTTCTGTAAGTACCAAGATTTTGCTTGCATTTCTTATGGTTGAAAGTCTATGTGCTATTGTGATTGTAGTTCTGCCCTTACTCAATATTTCAAGTGACTGCTGCACTATAGCTTCAGAATTATTATCAAGTGCTGAAGTTGCCTCATCAAGTATAAGTATCGGTGGATTCTTTAAGAATACTCTTGCTATGCTTATTCTCTGCTTTTGTCCACCTGAAAGCTTTGTGCCACGCTCTCCTATATATGTATCAAACTTATCCGGAAGCTCCATAATAAAGTCATAGGCACCGGCCATCTTTGCGGCTTTTTCTACATCCTCAAAGCTTGCATCCTTTTTTCCGTAAACTATATTTTCATATATGCTTCCTGAGAACAGGTACACTTCCTGTTGCACAATACCTATATTATCTCTCAATGACTTTTGCTTGAAATCTCTTATATCTGTGCCGTCTATAAGTATTGCACCTTCACTGACCTCATAAAATCTCGGTATAAGATTTGATATAGTTGTTTTACCTACACCTGAAGAACCTACAATAGCGATATTCTCTCCTTTATTTATTGAAAAGCTGATATCATCAAGTACCTTTGCGTCACTGTCAGGATATGCAAAGCTGACATTTCTAAACTCAATATCGCCATGTACGTCGGTCAAAACTCTCGCATTTTCCTTATCGACTATATCGTTTTTTACATCCATTATCTCAATGAATCTTTCAATACCTGTCATTCCCCTTTGGAACTGCTCCATATAGTCAACTATTTTCTTTACTGTATTTAAAAGCATATTTATATACAATGTGTAAAGAAACATATCACCTGCATTTATTTTACCGACCTTCATATAGTAGCTTCCAAGTACTATAACTGTCAGATACATAATTCCGTCAAATATTCTGTATACCACCTGAAAATTTGACATATATTTGTAGAACTCTTTTTTAATATCCAAAAATCTCAAATTTTCTTTATGGAACTTCTTTACTTCCAACTCTTCATTTGCAAATGATTTTACAACCTTTGCACCCAGAATATTGTTTTCAATGCCTGAATTGATCTCACCGACATGATTTCTTTGTTCTTTTTGTGCCTTTCTCATATGGTTATTGGTGGAAGACATAAAGAATACCATTATCGGTATCATAATAAATATGGTAAGTGTAAGAGTAATATTTATATTTATCAGTATTACAAATGAAACTACAAGTTTTACCAGTGCTATAAAAAACTCTTCCGGACAGTGATGTGCAAACTCTGTAACATCAAAAAGGTCGGTAGTAATTCTTGATAATATCTGACCTGATTTATTTGTATTATAGTAGGAATAAGGAAGTTGCTGTATATGAGAAAAAATATCATATCTCATATCCGTTTCTATCTTTGCCCCCATCACATGACCTATATTTTGCATATAGTAGTTTGCTATGGTATCCACCACTCTGAGTAAAACAAATATTACTCCAAGTGTCAGTATAAGTTTTACAGTCAGGAGGCTCAAATCCTGTCTTGCAGTATTTGTCAGATATCTGAGTATTATCGGCAACACCAGATCACACATGGTTGAAAAACCTGCACATATAAGATCCAGTATTAATGTTGGATAGTACTTGCCGTAATATGGTAAAAACCGCTTTAACAAATATAAATTTGTATAAGTTTTTTGCATAAAATCCCCTTCTTTGATTTATAGTTATATAAGTAGTATATACAATAATAATTTCACAACATTTTTAGTATAGCACCTTTTAGAATAAGAAAGAACTCTAATTTTATATGAATATGTTTGTCATTTGACTTATAAAAAAGGCAGCCTATGCTGCCTCCATTAAGTTTCTATTTTATTTTATATATTTTTCAAAATCTTCTGCACTCATATCTGCTCTGATTGCCGCTTCATCAAGACTAATTAATCCATCCTTTACCAATGATATAAGCGTGTTTATGGTACCTCTTTTAATACCCTGTTCAATTCCTTTTTCTATTCCCTTTTCTATCCCTTTTTCTATCCCCCTGGCCTCTACTCTATCCAGTACTTCACACATATTGACTTTCTCCTTTCCCTTGAAATCGTTTATCGTTTCTTCAAATCTGTTATCTCCTGTCATTGCAGACATTAATGTTAAAAGTTCTTCCACATGAGCAATATTCGTTTCATCAGCTATATAATCTCTATTTTCCCTCATTTGATACAGGTAATCAGCCAATATCCTAAAATCACTTTTAAATAAGTCTATCTTTTCTCTTTCAAGATAGGCTATTTCAAATAAGTTTATCTTAAAATCATTTACATAAGGACGAACATCTTCATCTATATCAAGAACTTCAAAAAGTCTTTTCGGATAATTCCATCTCTTCTCATATCCCAAGTACAATACCAATGTAATCACAGGATACTTTGCCCTGTCACCGTTTTCTTTTCTGCTTTGCTTTACATACTCTGCACCGTCATAACCAAATACTCTAAGAGGCATAAGTTTATTTGGTACTGTCTGATTTTCAAGTCCAAATAATGCGACATTGATTTTATTTTTACGCCAATACTTTGCTATATCTCTTTCCTGTGTTCTGACTCTTCCGTCAATCTTTAGCATACTCATCGGCAATGCATCCATAAGTGCAGATTCATCAACCACATCTCTACCGGCAAACAAAAGTACATTTAAGATATCAGCAAATACATCATTGTACTTTTCAAGCATCTTCTCCGTTATATCTTTATCTTGCATATCTCCTCCTCATTATACCAAAAAAATTTACTGTTGGATTATTTTTTGAAACTTAGAATTTTAGAAATTAAAACCATATAAGATACTTTAATTCTAATGTATATATCTTCAAAATACAATAACAATCTTATTTTTGTGCTTTCCAAACTGTTTTCAATATTCTTACAACATTGAAATATAATTTGTGTAAAGGTGGCTTGACATAAACAAAAAATTTATTTACACTTAATGTAAAGGAAGCTTTACATTAAGAGGTAGTGTATTTGAAGAATAACTTAGATAAATTAAGAAAGCTTAAAGGTTTAACTCAAGAAGAATTCGCAAAAGAATTAAAAGTATCAAGGCAAACTGTAAGTGCAATAGAAAACGGCAAATATAATCCGTCTTTGGATTTAGCTTTTGATATAGCTTTATATTTCAACAAGACAATAGAAGAAATATTTATATATGAAAAGGAGGAAAACCATGAAAAGAAGTAATATGATTTATGGACTGATCTATGTTATATTATCCGGAATATCGTTATATATAGCTATTACTTTTGATGCAAATAAAATGTCGGGAGTATTTTACGGACTTACAGGTGCTTTTGTAGCCGGCGGCATTGTGAATATAGCTCAGTATTTTTATTGGAAAAGGCATAATGAAAAATATGAGGAAAAATTAGAAATTGAAAGAATAGAACAGCAAGATGAATTAAAACAAAAGCTTAGGGATAAATCAGGAAGATATGCCTATTTGTTTGGTATGTTTATCACTGCTCTATCTATCATGGCATATTCTTTACTTGGAGTATTAAATATCATGGATACAGAATATATCGTGATCTATTTATCAATATACTTGATTAGTCAATTATTTATAGGAAAAATAGTATTTAATCACTTATTGAGAAAGTATGACTGATAAATTATCAATCATAAAAAAGACAGCTCCTCGCTGTCTTTTTTATGCCCATTGTCACTTAGGATCTTTATTCTTATCCCCTACAACCCAGTAGTCACATATTTTCCCGCCTGATGCCAATGTACTTTCTCTATGTAATACGCCCTTTCCTTTCTCAAACATAAGATGATCGATATCGCAGCACATGGGTAAAAGATCCAGATAACCGTTGTCTCTTGCAAATTTTTCAATAGGACATCTTGTGAAGTGGTAATAAAAACCGTCACTGTGCAGCTCCTCATCAAAATTAAAATCCCAAGTTTTATCCTTATACTCCGGATGTTTATCTGCCCAATCCGCCATTTTATGCATCCTGTCGGCAAATTTTTTCATATCTTTCGGATTATTTAAATCAAAACCGCCTTTGAGTTTACCGATCAATTTGTTATTTAAAAATTCAACAATGATCTCATTAAAATCATCAACACCAAAATCCCCTGCCCGGCACACAGCCATAAAAACATATGCCGAATAAATATTGCCGGCCATAGGGTTGTTAGAGCCTATATCCTCAGTACTCTCAATCATTTGTCTGTATAAACCGCGTGCCTTTTTTAAACTTTCTTCGGTCTTATCCTTACCGAATTTTCTTATCATAGGTTTTTTCAAGAAAAAACTTATTAAACTAAAATATACCCCTTTGTATTTCATAAGACCCCCTTAAAACTTTTTCACAAGTTGATTTTTCAACATTCACGTCCATGCCTAAACTTAAACCGTTTAAGTTAGGTTTTCATAACCACTATTATTTTACCACTTTCCTACAGACCTTTCCATATTTTAGAGCATATAAATGTAAATACTAAAAAGGCGTGTAAAATAATTCTTCTATTTTACACGCCTGGATTCTACTGATTTGTAAATGCTGTTTGTAAATTATTAAGTTCCAAAATTGCCGGTGCCTCTCTAAAGTTTTGGTATGCAAAGATTCCAAATCCTGAAACTTCTCCGGTTTCTCTTGCCGCCTTTACCTGCCTTAATAAGATATCATTATATCTTAACCATTCCGAAACGGCATTGCCGTCCTTTATATCCTTTCCGGTTCTGTAAAGTCCAAGACCTATATACAGCTTTACATTGCTGTTACTCTTTCTCTTTAACTCCACCCAGCTGTTTAAACAATTTATATATGAATGTGGTGCCAATATACCTGTTCTTGTTTTTGCTTCAAAACCGTGGTATAGCTGTGGCATTATATAATCTATATATTCATTTGAAGCCATCCATTTATCAATATCTACAAAATATGATTTATCACTTCTCAGATTTGATAAAAGCGCTACAGGACTGATTCCGAAAACCGCCTGAGGACGAGCTTCATGTACCGCCTCATATACATCTTTCACAAGCATTGACACATTTTCTCTTCTCCACTGTGTAATACCCAAACTGCTGCCTGAAGAATCATATTCCGCCTTGTCAAAACTCTTTGCCGGATCACCGTCATTTAATGAAGGATAAAAATAATCATCAAACTGTACACCGTCAACCTCATAGTTTTTACAAATTTCACTGATTGAATTCACAAGATAGCTTCTAACCTCCGCACTTGAAGGATTCAGATAATAATTGCCGTCATGTAATAATAAATTCCTCTGCTTTGAAGGATCTCCCATCCACTGCTTCACTATTGAATTATCCGGTATATTTTTCATCATAGAATTGGTAACTCTATAAGGATTTACCCAAGCATGAAATGAAAGTCCCTGTTTGTGAGCACTCTCAATCATATACTCCAGAGGATCAAAATTCGGATCCGAATCTTTTGTGACCATAAACTTTGACAATGGGAAAGATTTCAACTTCTGACCGTAGCTGTCCGAATGGCTGTGCACATGGCAAAATATAGCATTCATTCCGCGATTTTTTATATCCGCCATAACTTGATCTGCACGTTTCTTAAATGCCTCAATATCTGACGGCATCTCACTCCAGTCAATATATGAAAACCATACTCCTCTAAGTTCTTTTTGCTCTACAACTGCGCTTTTAACAGTACCGTTTCTCTTTACAGGTGTAACCGCCGCATAAACTTGCAAAGAGGCCAAAGTATTTATTATCAATACTATAGCTATAAGTTTGCCGACCAGTCCACTAAACCACGTTCTCTTCATCTTCATCTCGCTCTCTATTTTTTAAGTATAATAAAATCACTTAATATCATACTATAGCCAAGATAAAAAACCAATATCAACTTCCTTAAAGACTGATTACAAATACTTTTATCTAAGTTTCACTTCTATCGCCCCCGTTTTTGAAGTTTCAAATATAATACAACCGTTTTCTTTTAATGTCTCTATAGTTTCAGGACTTGGATGTCCGTAATGATTATTTTTTCCACAGGATATAACGGCATAATCGGGACTTACATTTTCTATAAAAGCTTTTAGAGAAGAATTCTTTGAACCGTGATGAGCCACCTTTAGTATATCCACTTTCCCTATATCAAAGTATTTTAATATGCTCTCCTCGCTGCTTTTACCGATGTCTCCTGTAAATAAGAGTCTTTTTCCATAAGTCTCTATAACAAATGTCTGACTTTGCTCATTCACATTTTCTTTATCCGATTTGTCAGGCCAAAGACAGTCTATCTTTAAATTTTTTCTTTCAAAACAATCACCCATACTCAAATATCTTATATTGCACCCGGCCTCAACTGCAGCTTTCTTTAATTCATCATATGACTTATCTTTCATTGCCTGATACGGAAGAAACATATTCTCGATTTTTATATCTGTTTCAAGAAGATACAGTATTCCGCTTATATGATCGATATCCGAATGTGTGATAAAGCTCATCTCAATATCATCCACTCCTTTATATAAAAGAAAAGGCTCCATACTGTATTCACCCAAAGAAGGCTTTGATGTACTTCCGCCATCTATCAATATATCCAAATCATCAATATGCATATAAATGCCGTCACCCTGTCCCACATCAAGATACACAACACTTTCAGTTTTAAAAAAAGGATATAAAATAAGAACTGCAACTAAAGAAAGTAAAAGATATTTTTTTCTACACCTCAATACAGATATCGCAATTATACCAAGCAGTAAAATATAATAAATAAGTATCTGCCAAAACTTCGGCCTGCCAAATGCAATATAATGATAAGGTAAATACTTGGCAGCAATACAAAGAAAATCATAAAATCTCAGAATTAAAACAGTAGATACACTTATATATTTATATAAAGTCAGTCTCAGTATATTTAAAACCAAAGAAAGCATAGAAGAATAAAGCACAAAGCTCATAAGCGGTATAACTAGAATATTGATTAAGAAAGCATATAATGGGAATGTATAAAAATAATATAATGTAACCGGTAAGGTCAAAAGCTGAACTCCGATACTTACGACAAGAATTTTAAATACTCTATAACTACATGAGGATTTGTCCTTCTTTTCCACAGGCTTAAATCTTTTTATAATAAATGCAATCGGTCCTCCAAGGCTTAAAACTGCCGCAAATGAAAGCTGAAAGCTTAATCCGAAGGGCTCAAACGGTGAAATAAGGCATATGCCTACCGCACTGATACTGAGTGCGGATATAATACAATAACTTCTCCCCAACACCTCAGCAATAAAATACAATATAAGCATTGTACTTGCTCTTACAATACTTACACCATCACCTACCAATAATCCGTAAAACACCAAGAATACACTCGCAAGACTTGCTGAAAGCAAAAAACTTCTTTGCAGTATTTTTCTGAGAAGATTATAGAGTCCTATACCGAGCAATGAAACATGAAGTCCTGAAATGGCAAGTATATGAGCTATTCCGCTTCTTTGATACAGTTTATAAGTACCTTTATCAAGTTCTCCCCTCATACCAAGTATGATTGCTTTTATAAATCCGGCTCTGTTGGACTCAAAAGTCTCATCTATTTTTGTGTTAAGGTACTGTCTTAATAAAAAGAAAAACTCACCTACCTTATCATAGCTTTTATCAACCACCATATAGTCGCTTACCGACATTTTTACATATATGCCCTTGGTTTTATAATAGCTTTTTGCATCAAATTCACCGGGGTTGGTACCTTTACTTATCTCTTCAGACTTCCCTTCAAACTTCACCTTATTTCCAATGTGAACGTCATTTAAAAAGATTTCGTCTTTCAGATAGTAGATTACTCCTTCACAGATAATCATTACATTATCATCTTTGAAAATAATATTTTTAACTCTTCCACATAATGAAGTGTTTTTTTCATTATTATCCACATCAGCTATAAAGTTATTCATATATCGGATTTCATATTTGATTCTTAAAATAAAGATACTGCATATCAGAAAAAATATCAGAAAGTAAATTAATTTGAATTTTATAATTTTTTTGTAATTTAGTACAAATAAGACCGCGGCCGCGACGGGAATTCCCGCCGCAAGCCTGTATATACTGAAATAATACCCTAAAAGCTCTCCAAGCAAACAGGCCGTTACTATAAGTACACATGGTCTTTTCATTTTTTAATCCTCTTTTAGATAATCAAGATTTCTCTCTACAGAAGTTCCCAAAGAGATTGTATTATATTTTTTATCGGATTTTCCGTTTACAAGTATCTGCACTCTGCTTATATTCGGCAATTCGGAAAGTGAATCCACTATCGAGTATATTGTAATACTGTCAAGAACATCCGGTATTGCATTGAGGAAGGCCTCATCAAAATTTACATAACAGATGCCCTCATTCATTGTGACGCTTACTACCTTTGTATCACTTGGTATAGTCGCCTTCAAATCGGCTGTTTCAGGTCCTTTTATAAGCTCATCAACTATAATTCTCTCTTTTGATGTATTGATATCATAAAACACATCTCTTGCCTCTGTCACCAGCTCTGTCCCCGATTCATCTGCAAAGTAAAGCAAAAGTGTAGCTTTTTCAAAGCTGTTTATATTTGAAACATTATTTATAAAGTTGTTGGCACTTATAAGCCCTACATTTTCTCCCAAGGCATTTACAAGAGGCTGGTCTCCTGAACGAATACTTACATATTCTATCCCCTCTATCTGTGTAAATGTCTTTGCCAAGGCCGCTCTTGCAAGTACTTCTCTGGTCACATCCATTCCCTGATAGTTTGTATCAAAGTTTAAATATAAAATATTTCCGTCTATATCAAATCCTTGGTATGTAACCTTGTCAGGTAGGGCTCCCACCGCTTCCAAATCATCCGGCACCTTTAAAAAATGTGTCATAAGTTCTTTTATCAGTCCATTTGTATCGCTCTTACCTGAAGCTGCGGTGTATCGGCTTTCCACAAGAGTATTAATATTTGTATTTAAATAATAAATATTGTATTCATTTTCCGCTAAAGGTTGTGTCTCCTTTTTCTTACAGGATATAAGAGTTATAGAAAGTAAAACAATTACAATGATCAAAAATTTGTTTCTCACTTCTTATCCCTCCTTTTTACATGATTTAGAGGAATTCTGACTGTAAACGTAGTTCCCTCACCCTCTTTACTTGAAACTTTTATAATGCCGTCATGTAAATGAACTACATTCCTTGTGATAGCAAGTCCCAAACCGGTACCTCCTGTCTGCCTGGATCTTGCCTTATCTATGCGGTAAAATCTTTCAAAGATAAGATCTTGGTACTCAGGTGCTATTCCGTCTCCGGAGTCTTTTACCTTTATATAGAAAAACTTATGATCCGCGTCAATACTTACCTTTACAAAACCGCCATCCTTGTTATATTTGATTGCATTTTCTATAAGGTTATTTATGGCCAGTGACAACTTGGTTTCATCCACATCGGCACTTACCTCTCTGATAGTCTCAAAAGTCATTTCTATATCACGCTTTTGTGCTATAGGTCTCAGTCTTTTCAAGATTTGTTTTATAAGTTGATTTATATCAACCTGCTCGGTTACCAAAGTGGTGGCTGACTTATCAAGCTTCACCAAAGAGAGAAGGTCATCTATTATCTTTGCCTCTCTGTCTATCTCATCCGAAATATCCTGCATAAACTCCGCATACATCTCATTAGGTACATTTTCCATGCTCATTAAAGAATCCGCCAATACTCTTATAGATGTAATAGGTGTCTTTAACTCATGAGACACATTAGCCACAAACTCATCTCTGGATTTATCCGCATCCTGTAACTTTGCGAGTGTGGTATTGATATTTTCAGAAATAGATTTGGTCAGCTGATATTCATTATGCTCTATCTTTTGATCAAGCTTTCCATAGCCTATACTTGATATATCATCTCTTAAATTTATAAGCGGCTTTAACAGTCTTCCGCCTATTATAACAGAGAGTACAAATACTATTGCTGAAAGTGTTATATATAAAAACCTCTCGGTATTTCCAACACCTTCGGCTACCGAAACCAGATTCTCTGTAGACGCAATAAACATTAACACTCCGTCTATATTCTGGTTATCAATATTCTCATATATCGGCATTGTTTGCAGTATATATGACTTGGTCTTATTGTATATATTTGTATTGGTACCGTTGAATGTATCTATTATTTCCGGAGAGATGTTTATCTTACCTGTTGCCAGATTAAAAGTATCTTCAATAGTTGTATAGGATTTATCTATTATAACTATTCTACCGTTATATATATCCGCTACTGTATCTATCTCGGATCTTATAACCTCTCTGTTATCGGAATTTTTCAAAAAATTTCCTCTTGTAAGTTTATTGCTGAGCATAAGACATTTTGTCTGCAACTCTATTTTTCTTGCATCCACTCTTGAGGTAAAATTTGTACGGCTTACAATTCCTCCATATATAAATATAGGTAAAACACCGAAAAGTAAAAATACTACAGACAAAAGCACCCTCAAATTTATAGGAGGCAGTTTAAATTTCGTTTTTTTCTTTTCAACATCCATAATCTTAATTGTTACTTGACTTTCTTGCTGCAGCAACGGCAACCGTTCCCGGGCCGATATGTGTTGCCACGGAAAGTGAAAGATTAACTATATCCACCTTTCCAAAAACAGGCTCAAGCTCTGCTGCAAATTCATTTGCAAAATCGAGCGCATCATACTGTGCTATCATTACTCTGGAATTTTTAGCATTCGGATCATCAAGTCTCTCTGCAAGATCCTTTTTTAAAGCTTCAAGCATTATCTGCTTTGCCTGTTTAAATGTTCTGGCTTTTCCATAAGCATCAATCTTTGATTCATGAATTTGAAGTACAGGTTTTATCTTCAGCAATGAAGCAAGAGCGGCTGCCATAGGTGTAATCCTTCCGCCCTTTTTAAGATATTTCAAATCACTTACCATCAAATATATTCCCGACTTGCCTGCATCGGCTTCAAGCTTCTCCTTTATCTTTTCAGGTGACATTCCCTCTTTAAGCATCTCTATTGCATCCAAACCGGCACTTATCTGTGTGATTGATATTCTCTTATTATCCACTACAAATACCTTACCGAAGAACTCATCCTCATTTGAAAGCATTGTTGCCGTATCACATGAACCTGAAAGCCCTGATGTCATAGGTATATGTATTATTGAATCATACTCTTTTAAAAGTTCAGTCCACAGATCCATCACATCTTCAGGTGAAGGCTGTGATGTCACTATATCGGCACCGTTCTTTTGTAATCTTAAGAACTCATCGTATGTAATATCCTTACCGTCTAAATATTCTTTTCCGTCTATCATAAACGGCATAGGCAAAATATACATGCCAAGCTCTCTTGCCTCTTCCTTTGTCAAACCACTGTTACTATCCAATACAACCGCTGTACTCATTAGCCTCTATCCTTACCCTTTGCTATTTCATCAATTACATTATTTTTAATCATATCATCTATGATATCATTTCCGCTTTTTTCTTCATCCTCTTCCATCTTTGCATGTAGTACATAGACTGCACATACAAAGACAAGTATCAAAATAAGCACCGCTATTCTGATCATTTAACCACTTCCTTTATAATCCTGAGTGCATTTTTATATGTTATATTTTCAATAAGACTTGCGCTAAAGCCTTCCCTCTCCATTGCATCTGTCAAGAGTCCCATTCCCCGTGCATCCTTCCACTCTAAAATATCACTGAATCCGTCATAGTCCGAGCCCAGAGCCACAAACTCGCTTCCTCCAACATTTACCATATATTTCAGCATATCTATAGTATCGTCTATATAAGCTTTTCTTTCTCTGTTTGAAAAATCCTTTGATAAGAACTCAGGATAAAAGTTAAGCCCCGAAATGCATCCTTTATTTGCCATCTTCTTTATCATATCATCAGTCAAATTTCTCGGATGATTGCATACCGCTCTGGCATTGGAGTGACTCGCAACAAAAGGTCTCTTTGCAATATCAATTATATCATAAATTCCCGCATCCGAAAGATGTGAAACATCAACTATTATTCCCAACTCTTCCATTTTTTCCACAACCTCAAATCCGAAAGGTTTAAGACCGTTGTCTTTATCAGGGGTATAGCCGACACATTCACCGTTTTCTATAATTCGTTTATTACCGAAGCCTATACAGTTTTCAAAATTCCATGTAAGAGTTATCATCCTTACGCCTCTGTTATAGAAGTGTATAAGATTATCTATACTGCCCTCTATCGCCTCACCCTCTTCTATTGTGAGGAATGCCGAAATCTTATTGTTTTCCTTGTTTTTTTGGATATCGCTATAGCTTTTTGCAAAAGCAATAGCAGACGAATTTTTCTCTATTTCTTCTTCATACAAATCAATAAGTTCATTTACATATTTATATGGTGAGTCCACCTCTTTTAAATATGTAAACATAGCAAAGCATTGTAAAAGTACATCTGATTTTTTCAGCTTGTTTATATCAATCATTAAATCATTCTCTTTTAGACTTATACCCTTATTTTTATATATTTCACTGATTGTATCACAATGTAAATCAACTATCATGTTTCCCCTTTTTTCAAATCCTTATGCCACCATTTTCCTGATATAAATCTATATGCAAAATTTGACGATCGAAATACCCAGTCTATAATCATTGCACACCATACACCTATTGCTCCTATATGAAAAACATTGGCTATAAAAAGTGATGTTGCAAATCTGAATACCGCCATTGAAAACAGGCTTACCGTCATTGTAAACTTCACGTCATTTCCTGCTCTTAGTGCATTTGGAAGTATAAAGCTTAAAGGCCATAAGAATACTGCCATTCCCATATGTATCCATACCAGTACGGCTGTAAGCTCTCTTGTGGCATCCGATACCTTATATATTGAGATAAAAAAGCTTTGAAATCCCAATATAAATATAGTGGGAATTATAATGACCGCATATCCTATAAACATCAGTTTTTTTACATAGTATTTAGCTTCTTTATAATTTCCCGCACCCACACATCTTCCTATGACCGTTATCATAGCAATACTTATCGCATTGCCCATGTTTACGCCAAGTCCGTCAAGATTATTTGCTATGGCATTGGCCGCTATCTCCGCTCTTCCAAAGTTTGAAATTATGGAAACTACAGCAACCCTTCCGACCTGAAACAGTGAGTTTTCAATTCCCGAAGGTATTCCTATATAAAGTATCCTTCTCATATAGTCCATTCTCAGTCTGAATACCTCTTCTATCTTCAAATAAACTATAGCATTTTTATTCCTTGATGCAAGTATTGTTATAGCAATAGCGGCTACACCTCTTGATATAACACTCGGTATAGCCACACCGGCCACTCCCATATGTAATACAAAGATTCCGACACTGTTTCCGACTACATTTATTATATTCATAAGTATGCTTACTTTCATGGAAGTCTTAGAATCTCCTATGCTTCTGTATATAGCCGCGCCTGAATTATATATTGCCAACATAGGAAAACTTATTGCGGTTATTGTCAAATACTGCTTGCTTGCCTCAAACACCTCGTTATCTATATTACCGAAAAGCATTGATATAAGAGGATGAGCGAATATTATAACAAGTATGGAAATAATAACGGAAACCGAAAATGTCATAATCTCAAGCTGAGCAGCCGCCGTACATGCATCGTCGTTTTTCCTTGCACCTATAAACTGACTGATTACTACTGCACCGCCTGTTGCAAGCGCAGCCAGTAAAGATATAAGCACATTGTTTACCATATCAACAAGCGACACTCCCGATACTGCCGCCTCACCTGCAAAGCTTACCATAACGGTATCCGACATTCCTACAGCTATGGCCAGAAACTGCTCGATAATCAGCGGAACTATAAGCAGTTTCAAATCAGTATTACTGAATAATTTTCCGGTATATTTTTTATTATCCTGTTCCATATATTCTCCATATAGCTGTCACTTTACAAGTTCTCACTCACCAGTAAATATCCCGAATGTGGTTCTATCTCCATGCTCACATGGCCGTTATCATTAAAATATGTCACTCTTCCTACATTGTAACCTGTAGGATTTGTATAGATTACTCTGCTTATAGCCGCATTATCTCTCATGCCTGTGAGATATAGCGGAATATCTATTTTCTTTTTTTCTCTTCCGGTATGAATTATAATTACAGATACATTATCTTTTGAAACTCTTGCATAACCTACTATACCGTCTTTTGAAATAAGTTTTATCAAAGAGCCGTGTTTTAACTCTTTTCTTATTCTATGCCATCTGTTCATATATCTGTGATACTCTAAAAGTTCAAGATTTTCATTTCCCCAAGGATATGTTCTCCTGCTGTCCGGATCTGTAAAACCGCATACTCCGACCTCGTCACCATAGTATACGGTAGGTGCACCCGGCAGAGTTAACTGCATCATTATGGCCTGCCTCATAACTTCAAGCTTTACACCTAAGCTTGCATCCTCTGATTTATGAGTATTTATTCTTCCGACAATACCGTTTGTTCTTGTCAGGAATCTGGAATGATCATGATTTGAAAGCTGAATCATAGATACAAGTGCTACATCATAATGCATTTTTCCAAGCGCATTCTTTAACATCATAAAGAACACATCCGCATTTCCCTTAAGGCTCATATCCTCTCTGTCCGAATGTTTTTCAAGGCCTGTCAGAAACCAGCTCACCGGCTCCATAAAGCCGTCATAGTTCATTACTCCGTCCCAACACTTACCGTCCAGCCAAAAACTCGGATCACCGTAATGCTCGGCAAGAATAATTGCATCCTTGTTTACGGATTTTACCGCTTCTCTGAACATTGTCCAAAACTTATGGTTAAACTCTTTTGTATACCCGAGATCTGCCGCTACATCAAGTCTCCAACCGTCCACATTAAAAGGTGGTGATATCCATTTCTTTGCAATTCTAAGTATCTCATCAACCAGCTTTTGACTGTTTTCATAGTAGAGCTTCGGCAAAGTATCATGTCCCCACCAGCCGTCATACTCTGTTCCGATAAAGTTAAAATATGATCTGAACTCACTTTCTTTTGACCAATATGCACCTATCGGATATTCTTCATCTGCTCTTTTATAGATTCCTTCTTTATCCATCCACTTATTAAAAGATCCGCAGTGATTAAATACCCCGTCTATAATAACTTTGATATTTCTTTTATGAGCTTCATTTACAAGTTTTATAAACACTTCATTACTTGCTTCAAGATTTTTTTTACTTGTAACTCTTTTTACATACTTTGTGGCATTTTTATTGTCACTGTCAAACTCTCCCAGAACTCCGTCCGTATCCTCCACAATTTTTCCTATATGTGGATCGATATAGTCATAGTCCTGCGTATCATATTTGTGATTTGAAGGTGATACAAAGAGAGGGTTAAAGTATATCACCTCAACCCCAAAGTCCTTTAAGTAGTCCAGTTTTTGTAAAACGCCCTCCAAGTCTCCGCCGTAAAAATATCCCACATCAAAGTTTGAAGGATACTCATTCCAATTTTCCTTATGTTTTACAGGCAAACCTATATATATGTATTCATCATCCACAACATCATTTGTTTCGTCTCCACGATTGAATCTGTCGATGAAAATCTGGTACATCAAAGCCCCCTTTGCCCAATCAGGCAAAGAGAAATCTTTATTATATTCAAACAATGTGTCTTCTTTTAAATAATCCGTAACTCCGAATCTCGTATAAAAGAGAGTTCTTCCACCCTCATTTATTTTAAAATAATATTTAAAATAATTTACATCATTCAAATCAGCGTAGTAATAATCAAAGTATTCACTTGAACGAAGCTTTTCCATCTTTGATTCACTGCCGTCAAAATGATTTACCAGAAAAATCTCCGGCTTATCATCCTTAAAAACCCTTATCTGTATTCTTATTTCCTGTCTATTTTTAAGGCTTTGTAATGATATATAATCTATCGTTTCATCACTAAAAATACCTTCAATATTCATTTAAAATAACGCCTCAAATTCTTCAAAACCTATCTTTTCTTTCTCTATAAGAAGCTTTGCACATGACTCAAGCACATACTTTCTATTCAATATTATCTCTTTCGCCTTTTTGTAGCAGTCATTGATAATATTTCTGACTTCCTCATCAATCATACTTGCAGTCTCTTCGCTGTATCCCTTTGTCTGGCCGAAGTCTCTTCCTATAAAAATTTCATCACCTTCATTGCCGTAATTTACAAGCCCGGCTCTCTCGTTCATACCGAACTCCATCACCATTGCCTTTGCAACCTTTGTCGCCTGCTTTATATCTGAACTTGCACCTGTCGTAATATCACCGAAGATGATTTCTTCCGCTATTCTTCCTCCAAGACTTACCATTATATCCTTTAACATCTTGGATTTTGTATTAAACATCTGATCCTCACCCGGCAAAGGCATTGTATATCCTGCAGCACTTACACCTGTAGGTATAATGGAAATAGTATGTACCGGTCCTACTCCTTCAAGTTCTCTGAAAAGTATAGCATGTCCGGCTTCATGATATGCTGTAATTGCCTTTTCCTTTTCACTTACTACTCTTGATTTCTTCTCCGTACCTATTCCGACTTTTATAAACGCTCTGTTTATATCATCTGCACAAATATAAGCCTTTCCTTCCCTTGCGGAAAGTATTGCCGATTCATTCATAAGATTTTCAAGGTCCGCACCTGTAAACCCTGAAGTCTGTCTCGCCACTGAATGTAAGTCTACATCATCACCTAAAGGCTTTGATGAAGCATGTATCTTCAATATTGCTTCTCTTGCCGCCACATCAGGTCTGCCTACTGCAACTTTTCTGTCAAATCTTCCCGGTCGAAGGAGTGCCGGATCCAAAATATCAACACGGTTTGTAGCCGCCATTACTATTATACCTTGATTTCCTCCAAAGCCGTCCATCTCCACAAGAAGCTGATTTAGAGTCTGCTCTCTCTCATCGTGACTTCCGCCAAGTCCTGAGCCTCTTCTTCTGCCGACCGCATCAATCTCATCAATAAAGATAATACATGGAGCGTTTTTCTTGGCATCCTCAAAAAGATCTCTGACTCTGCTTGCACCGACACCCACAAACATCTCCACAAAATCGGAACCTGATATTGTAAAGAAAGGTACTCCGGCTTCGCCTGCTACCGCCTTGGCTAAAAGAGTTTTTCCGGTTCCCGGAGGTCCAACCAATATAATTCCTTTAGGAATTCTGGCACCAAGCCTTGTGTACTTACCGGGGTCCTTTAAAAAGTCTACAACTTCAGCCAGTTCTTCCTTCTCTTCTTCAAGTCCTGCAACCTTTGAAAAGTTTATATTTGCCGTCTTTACGATTCTGGCTCTGCTCTTTCCGAAATTCATCATCTTATTGTTGCCGCCACCGCCGCCTGCCGCAATCTTTCCGTTCATATACATAACGAAAAACATTACCATAGCGACCGCAAGTAATACCGGCAATATGGTATTTGTAAATACGCTCTCTCTCGGAACATCATCTAAGATATATGTTATATTCTTAGATTCCATTTTTTTGATGAACTCATTTACATCAGATATAAAATAATGTACTTCCGATTTCCCGTACTTCTCCTGATTCTTGAAGTAAATTATAGCCTCACCTGTAGGGGTTTGTGAATTCTGTCTTATCTCGATCAGTCCGATATTATTTTCTTCAATTACGCTGTTAAACTCAGCAGAGTTAAGTTTTGTAATACTAAGCTGATTTCCCATGTTAAATATCAGCCATACTATAAGTGCCACAACAAACAGTAAGAAAAACATTCTTACCGGATTATCCGTTTTTTTCATTTTTCTCCAATCTAGTCAGAAAGCTCCATAACCCCGATGTATGGAAGATTTCTATATCTCTGGTCGTAATCAAGTCCGTATCCCACCACAAACTTGTCCTCTATTTCAAAGCAAACATAGTCTACATTAACATCCTTTTCTCTTCTGGAAGGCTTGTCTAAAAGAGTACAAAGCCTTATTGACTTCGGTCCTCTCTTTTCCAATATATCAAGAAGATATGACAAAGTATTACCCGAATCAATGATATCTTCTACCACAAGTACATCCTTACCCGCTATACTGTCGTCCAGATCCTTTATTATCTTTACAACACCTGAGCTTGTAGTTTCAGCACCGTAGCTTGAAACACTCATGAAATCAAGTCTTACATTCAAATCAAGTCTCTTGGCAAGGTCACACATAAACATTACTCCACCCTTTAACACACATATAAGTATCAAGTCTTTGCCCTTGTAATCAGCATTGATTCTTCCTGCAATCTCCAGAATCCTTTTACTTATCTCCTCTTCCGATATCAGTACTTCAACCTTTTCTTTCATATCTATCTCCTACTTACTTCTATTTTTAAAATATTTTTTGTGTTTTCATCTATTCTGTAGAGTTCTCCCGTTCTGTCAAGCCCGGCTTCCTCTCCGAAAATATTGCTCTCTCTAAATATCCAAAGTATATCAAAGCCAATCGCAACAACTACATATTCCCCTCTGATATTTAAAGGTATCTTATCATCCGTGAAAAGTTTTTTGACAGCCTTTCTACCGGATTTTATATGTATAAAATCTCCGCTTTCACATCCTCTGATTACAATATTTTCCTGTATAATTTTTATCATATCATCTTTATTAATAATACTGTTTATACATATAGATTTTCTATTATATTTTACTATATTTTCAAGGACTTTGTCAAAATCAAGCCACCTGACATTACCGGCTTTCGGAATATCCTTAATATTGAAATTATCCAAAATATTGTAGTTTATTTCAGGTAATACATATTTATCATTATCCGTACCTTTTTTATCTTCATTTACAAATCTTATGTTTACATATTCATTGTATACTTTTATTCCGTATTTTAAATCAAGTTTTTTTCCGTTTTCCGATTTTGCCAGGTTCCATATATCCTCTATATGCACCATACCGATATCTTTTATTCCAAGTTCTTTACTCTTTAATACCTTTCTTAAAGTATACCTGATAATATATGTACTTATAATATGAGGCTCATTAAGTAAGGCATCTTTGTCTAATAAAAATTCATCTTTACCTTTGATTTTTAAATTCTTTTCACAAAATTTTATAGCTGAATTTTCAAAAAACTCATCAGCCTCAGCCGCAATTTTAGAGGACTTATAAAAATTATTGATCACATTACTGTTAACATTTTTTTCAAGTATCGGAAAAACCTCATTTCTTAAAACATTTCTTGTATAATCATTTTTCAGATTTGTACTGTCCGTCATATAATCTATACTGTTTCTTTTAAGATAGTCCTCTATTTCATCCCTTGAAAATCCCAGTAAAGGTCTTATAATATTTTTATTTCTTACCAAAATACCCTTTAACCCCGATATGCCGCTACCCCTTGACAGATTGTGAAGTATGGTCTCCGCATTGTCATTTTTATTATGAGCCACTGCAACTTTGATCTTGTTAAAATCCAAGCCCTCCTTTATGGCTATATCTTTTGATACATTTTCAAAAGATTCATATCTCATCTTTCTTCCGGCTTCTTCTTCACTTAGTTTAAGATCTTTTGCAATCCTCGGTATGTCATAGTGAAAGCTGAAAAAACAAATATCAAGTTTTTCACAAAACTTCTTTACATAATTTTCATCACGACTTGCCTCTTCTCCTCTTATGCCATGATTTATATGTACGACAAAAAGCCTTATTTCTAAGGCTTTTTGTATACGACTCAATGTATGCAACAGGCATATGGAATCCGCACCTCCACTTACACCAAGTACTATTCTATCTTTTTTTTCGATCAGATTATTATCCTCTATGAAATGACTAAACGTATCTATATCTAACATATTATTTTTCTGCCTTTATAGCAATTTCATCAGGAAAAACAAGTCCCAGTTTTTCTCTTGCCATTTCTATTATATAACTGTCGGTTTGAACATATTTTCTTTGTTCTTCAAGTTTCTTTGATCTTTCGTCTTCACTCTCAAGTTCTTCAATTACTTTTTGATTGTAGGACTCTCTTTTTGCCAATTCCTGCTTTATACTGTTTACCTTTACTCCTAGAATAATCGCTACAGATAAAACTACTCCGGTGACAAAAATTATCGCAAATTTATTTTCCGATATTGCGCCGGCTTTCTTTCTTTTTCTCGCCATAAAAACACTCCTTTTAAATTCCGGTGTCGGCTTTATTTAAAAACTGACATATTTTTAAGCGGCTACTGACTTTATAATAGTATCATTCTGTTCTTTTTGCAAGCCTCAATCATATCGGCAGGCCATACACTTGACTGAACTTCTCCGACATGTGCTTTGTTAAGTAGAAGCATACAAAGTCTGCTCTGTCCTATACCTCCACCTATTGTATATGGTAATTCTCCTGCCAAAAGAGACTTGTGGAAAGGTAAACTCTTTCTGTCAAGTGCATTTGCGGCCTTTAACTGAGCTTCCATTGCCGCTTCATCCACTCTGATACCCATACTTGATATCTCCAATGCACAGTTTAAATTCTCAAACCAGAATAGAATATCACCGTTTAACTCCCAGTCATCATAGTCAGGTGCTCTGCCGTCATGAGGCTTTCCGTCACCTAAAGCACCGCCGATTTTCTCCACAAAAACACAGCCATGTTCTTTAACGATAAGATTTTCCCTCTCCTTCGGAGTCTTATCAGGATATCTTTGTCTAAGTTCCTCTGAAGTTATAAAGAATATATCATCCGGCAAATGATTCACGGCCTCAGGATATTTATACCACACCTCATGCTCCATATGCTTAATCACTTTAAAAATAGTTCTTACCGTTTCTTCCAAAACTTCAATAGTTCTGTCTTCTTTTCTTATTACCTTTTCCCAGTCCCATTGATCCACATAGCATGAGTGAAGATTGTCAAGTTCCTCATCTCTTCTTATGGCATTCATATTTGTGTAAAGGCCCTCGCCCGGCGCAAAATTATACTCACCAAGAGCCATTCTCTTCCACTTTGCAAGTGATTGAACAACTTCATACTCCTCATTAGGGACTCCAAGTATATCAAATGCTACAGGACGCTCCACTCCGTTTAAGTTATCATTCAACCCGCTTGACTTTGATACAAATAAAGGGGCTGAAACCCTCTCCAGATTCATTTCTTTTCCGAATTCTTTTTGAAATGTATCTCTTATATATTTTATCGCTTCCTGCGTCTGCCTTACGCTTAATACGGGATCATAACCCTTTGGTAAAATCAATGCCATAAACAACCTCCGATATATAAATTCATACTCTTTAAAAGAATTATGATAGCACTAAGTACCGCAATATACAAGATATAATGCCATAACTTAATAAAAAAGACAAAAGAAAAAGACTGCCTTTTACAGCAGTCTTAAAAATTATTCAATTGCAATTGTCTTCGGCTCCTGTGGGAGTCTCTCTTTTTCTTTTGGCAAAGTGAGTTTTAAAATACCGTTGTTGTATGAAGCCTTGATATCTTCCTCAGTTATCGCATCTCCTACAAAGAAACTTCTCTGACATGAACCGAATCTTCTCTCTCTGCGGATGTATTTATCCTGTTCATCCTTTTCATCTTTATTTTCCTCATGCTTTGCACTGATTGTAAGGTATCCATCCTTTAAGCTTACACTTATATCTTCCTTATTAAATCCAGGAATCTCTACACTCAGCTCATAGTTTCCTTCGACTTCCTTTACATCTGTCTTCATGCTTGGAGCCTCAAATTTTCTAAAATCTCTTCCAAAAAAATCATTATTAAAAAAATCATCAAATAAATTATAACTTCTTCCAGGTAATAACATATCTATATCTCCTTCTTTAGTATTCATTATAGTTTGCAAATAAAACCTTGTAACAATATTGTTATCTATGTCTTATTTGTTATATGCATACTATAACACTAATTATTAGCACTGTCAATAGTTGAGTGCTATTTTTTTTAAAATAAATATCAAATCTATTCAACAAAACTTTCTCTTAAACCTGTCAAGCATAAAT